>ONPE01000019.1 GCA_900319615.1 uncultured Eubacteriales bacterium | reverse complement strand
ACAAGACGGGCGACGTCCTCGATCTTGCGGTGACTCTCGATATCAACCTTTACAACAACTCCGAGAACCTGTCCGTGATTGTGCGCGCTATACGCTTTTCGGGCATGGACGAGGATGATATAATTTCTTCAAAAGAATTATTCGAGCGCTTTTGCCGCGGCGACAGGCTCACCCCCGTTGAGGCTGACAAGCTGCTGCCCGGCAGAGAAGAATTCGCCGTCGTATACCGTTATCTCAAGGCGAACGGCGGCTATAATCATTCCTTCGACACGCTGCTCTACCGCCTGCGTTCCGACGTGGGCTACGGCAAGCTGAGGGTGATCCTCGAGGCGATGAACGAGCTCAGGCTCATCAGGATATTCGAGGGGATGTACGACTTTGAGATAAAGATGTGCGAGGTCGGGGGAAAGGTAGATCTCAACACATCTGTGATAATACAAAAGCTGAGGGAGGTACGCGGATGAATACTGTAGTTCATTATCAGGACTTCGACGAGCTGATGTCCCTGCTGGACAAAAGCAACGTCAAGTATAACAAGCGCAAGATAAAGAAGGCTTACGAATTCGCGAATCTCGCCCACGGCGACCAGCGCAGGGTCTCAGGCGTGCCGTTCATCCTGCACCCGACCTCCGTCGCCTGCATCGTCGCCGAGATGGGCATGGATACCGATTCGGTCGTGGCGGCTCTGCTGCACGATACCGTCGAGGATACCGACACCACCCTCGACGAGATCAAGGTCAACTTCGGCGAAGAGGTCATGAACCTCGTCGACGGTCTGACCAAGATCAGCAAGATCAAATATACCGACCGCGAGGAGCGCCAGGCTGAGAACGTCCGCAAGATGCTCATAGCCATGAGCAACGATATCCGCGTGATAATCGTCAAGCTCGCCGACCGCGTTCACAATATGCGAACCATCGAGTGCGTCAAGGATCAGAAGCGCCGCGACAAGGCGCTCGAGTGCATGGAGGTCTACGCCCCCATAGCGCACCGCCTCGGCATGAAGGCGATCAAGGACGAGCTCGAGGATCTCTCCATGCGCTATCTCGACCCGATCGCCTACAACGAGATCGAGCAGCAGCTCGAGCTCACCGAGAACGAGCGCAACGCCTTCATCGAGCAGATAAAGAAGAAGATACTCGATAAGATAGGCTTCTCCATGTCGCACGTTACCATATCCGGCAGGGTCAAGTCGGTGGTGTCCATCTACCGCAAGACCTATATGCAGGGCAAGGAGATGGATCAGATCTTCGACGTTTTCGCCGTGCGCGTTATTGTCAACACCATCGCCGACTGCTACAACGTCCTCGGTATCGTCCACGATATCTTTACCCCGGTGCAGAACCGCTTCAAGGACTATATCGCTTCGCCCAAGTCGAATATGTACCAAAGCCTGCACACAACGGTCTTTGACAAGAACGGCATCCCCTTTGAGGTGCAGATACGCACCTACGAGATGCACCACACCGCCGAGTACGGCATCGCGGCGCACTGGAAGTATAAGCTCAAGCTGCGCGGCACAAAGCAGGATAAGATAGACGAGAATCTGACATGGATACGTCAGGTGCTCGAAGAGCAGAATCTAGCCGAGGACTCCACCGAGATCGTAAAAGCCATCAAGTATGACCTTTCCTACAATGAGGTCTACGTAATGACCCCCAAGGGCGACGTCATCAACCTTCCCGCAGGCTCCACCGTCATAGATATGGCGTATGCGATCCACTCGGGCGTAGGCAACCGCATGGTCGGCGCAAAGGTCAACGGGCGCATCGTGCCTATCGACTACAAGGTCAAGAGCAGCGATATCGTCGAGATCCTTACCCAAAAGGAAGGCACCGGTCCCAAGCGCGACTGGCTCAAGATCGTCAAGACAAACTCCGCGCGTTCAAAGATACGCAACTGGTTCAAGAAAGAAAAGCGCGACGAGAATATCGTCGAGGGCAAATCCATGTTTGAGCACGAGCTCAAGAAGGCGGGTATGCAGTTCGCCGACGAGGATCTGGAGGAGTGCCTGCAGCCTATCATCCAGCGCCACCACTGCAACTCCCTCGACGACTTTTACGCGTCCATCGGCTACGGCGGCATCCAGCTGTGGAAGATCATGCCCCGTGTCAAGGATATATACACGAAGCAGTATAAGAAATCCGACGAGCCCGAGAAGCCCATCTCGGAGGAGCGCTCGCCCAAGCGCAGGCGACGTGTAGGCTCCGGCGTTACGGTAGAGGGTCTCGAGGACTGCCTTATCAAGTTCTCGCGCTGCTGCAATCCGCTGCCCGGCGACGATATCATCGGCTACATCACGCGCGGCTTCGGCGTTTCCATCCACAAGCGCTCCTGCACCAACGTCCCCGAGAATATCTCTGACAGCGAAGAGCCCGAGAGATGGGTGAACGCCCACTGGGAGGAGGAGATACACGAGTCCTTCCAGAGCACTCTCGAGATCGTCTGCAACGACCGCACGGGCTTCCTCGCCGACGTTACGCGCGAACTCTCGAATATGCGCATCTTCATCACCATGATCAACTCGCGCGAGCTCAAGGATAATCAGGCGATGGTCACCATCACCATCGAGATAAACAGCATGGATCACCTGCGCTCCGTTATGGCGCACCTCGCGCAGATAAACGGCATCGTGTCCATCACGAGGGTGTAACGAAGCCTTCCCCTCAAGGGGAAGGGGGACCGCTTGCAGTGGATGAGGTGGATAGATGCGGCTTGCAGTGATTTGTATAAAGAGCAGGCGAAATACACCTCATCCGCCTCGCCTTTGTTCGGCACCTTCCCCTCAAGGGGAAGGCATTAGAAAGGTCTGATATTTTGAAAGCAGTTATTCAGCGCGTCAGCCGCGCCGGAGTTACCGTAGAGGGGGAGCTCGTTTCCTCCATCGGTAACGGATTATTGATACTCCTGGGCGTAGCCGACGGCGATACTACACGCGACGCCGAGGTGCTCGCGGATAAGATCGCCAACCTGCGCATATTCAGCGACAGCGACGATAAGATGAACCTCTCGCTGCTCACGGTGAACGGCGAGGCTCTGGTGGTATCGCAGTTCACCCTGTGCGCGAACTGCGTCAAGGGCAGACGCCCCGATTTCTTTGCCGCAGCCAAGCCCGATACTGCCAACGAACTTTATGAATATTTCTGTGAAAGAATTAAAACAGCGGGAGTCGAAAAGGTAGGCAAGGGTATCTTCGGCGCAGATATGAAGGTCGAGCTGCTCAACGACGGCCCCGTCACGATAATAATAGATTCGGGAGATTTGAAGAAATGATAAAGATCACCTGCTACAGGGTCGGCATGATAGAGACCAACTGTTATTTGATAGAGGATGAAGCTACCGGCGATACCGCCGTTATCGACCCCGGCGATCATTCCGACGCCCTGATAAAAGAGCTCGACCGCATCGGCAGGCTCGATTACCTCCTGCTCACCCACGGTCACTACGACCATATCCTCGGCGCTGCCGAGCTCTGCGACCGTTATCATCCCACGGTCTGCGCGTGTGAGAAGGAGCTCGCGCTGATAAAGGAGCCCCGGCTCAATCTCTCCGCCAACCACGGCTTACATATCGACCCCTTTACGGTGGATAAAGCCTTGTCCGACGGCGACCGCTTCATGCTCGGCGAGAGCGAGATCACCTTCATCCACACGCCCGGTCATACCGCCGGCAGCGGCTGCTACATCGTCGACGGCTGCATATTCTCGGGTGATACCCTCTTCTACGGCAGCGTAGGCAGGACGGATTTCCCGACCTCGTCCATGAGCGATATGATGTGTTCGGTAGCAAGACTCGGAGCCCTTGACGGAGAGTATAACGTATATCCCGGTCACGAGATGTTCACCACCCTCAGCTTCGAGCGCAAGTACAATCCCTTTATGAGATAAACGATATGAACCTGTATATAGACAACCACAAGTTCCATTATGAGATGGAGAACCTGTGCCGCGCTTTCCTCTTTGACGAGGATGTAGCGGTCATCCATGAATATGATACACTCATCGAGCCGTATATCCTGACCTCTGTTCACGACGGGGTCAGGGTAGTCTTATGTGCGGACGGAGATAGCAAAGAGCTTTCGGCTCCTTTATGTAACGACAACGAGCTGTGCATGGCTCAGCTGATGTACAGGCTGCTGTCCGAAAAGTACCGCCGAGAGCTCCCGTGGGGGATACTTACCGGGGTAAGACCCGTCAAGCTGTTCTCTCGCCTCGCAGATAAGGACGGGGAAGAGTCGGCTCGCCGGTATTTTTCCGATTCTTTGTATGTCAGCGATGAAAAGACCGACCTCGCCGCTCAGGTGCGCCGCAACCAGAGCGCGATTATCGCACGCTCCGGTAAGCGGTCGTTCTCCCTGTACGTCAGCATACCGTTCTGCCCGACGAGGTGCAATTACTGCTCCTTCGTCAGCCAGAGCATCGAGAAGGCGAAGAAGCTGATCGGCGAATATCTGCCCCTGCTGCACGACGAGATCAGGCATACCGCGCAGCTTGCACGCGAGCTCGGGCTCAGGCTCGAGTCGGTCTACATCGGCGGCGGCACACCCACCACCCTGAGCGCAGAGCAGCTCGATGAGCTCCTCACCGGGATCGAAGCCGACTTCGATATGACCTCCTGCGCCGAGTTTACCGTCGAGGCAGGCCGTCCCGACACCGTCACGCGTGAAAAGCTCCTCGCCTTGAAGCGCCATAAGGTCACGCGGATCTCGATAAATCCCCAGACCTTCAACGACGGCGTGCTCGAGCAGATCGGCAGGAAGCACACCTCACAGCAAACTCTCGACGCTTTTGCCCTCGCGCGTGAGCTGGGCTTTGACAACATCAACATGGATCTGATCGCCGGCTTGACAACCGATACTCCCGAGAGCTTTTACCGCACCATCGACGTCGTCCGCGGGCTTGATCCCGAGAGCGTGACCGTCCACACCCTCGCCGTGAAGCGCTCCGCAAGGCTCAGCGCCCACGACGCTGTCAGGGAGCAGGAGTACACCGCCCTTATGCTCGATTACGCCGCGAAGGAGCTCTCAGCCGGCGGATATGAGCCCTATTATCTCTACCGCCAGAGCAAGATGCTCTCGAACCTCGAGAACATCGGCTGGGCTAAGCCCGGCTTCTACAGCCCCTACAACGTATATATAATGGAAGAGACCCACTCTGTCCTCGCGTGCGGAGCAGGCGCCGTCACCAAGCTGCGCGATGCCTCGTCCGATTGGATAGAGCGCATATTCAACTTCAAATATCCGTATGAATATATAAGCCGTTTTGACGAACTTATCGAACGCAAAGCGCGGATAAAATCATTTTATGGTGAATACAACAAATAACCGTCTCAACGGTTGAAATTTAGATTTCACTGTGATAGAATTACTTTTCAGTATATGCTCCCCCTTGCATAAGGGAGGCAAAGGAGCGATTGTATGAACAATGACAGTCTGAGTAAAAACACATCAAAAACATTCCTTAAGGGCGCTATGATAATGACCGCCAGCATGGTCGTCGTCAAGCTCCTCGGTATGTTCTACAAGATCTTTCTGTACCGAATGTACGCCGGCTACGACGACTTTGCCGGTATCTCGATGGGAAGCCTCGGCTCCGGCATCCTGGGCAACGCGTACGAGGTCTATACGCCGCTTTTCGCGCTTGCGACCGCGGGTTTTCCGATCGCGGTCTCGCGCCTGATAGCCGAGAGCGTCGCGCAAAAGCGCTACAAAGATGTAGCGGTCATTTACAAAACGTCCAAAAAATTCTATATCGGCATGGGTCTGGCGTGCTTTGCGCTGATGATCGGCATCAGCTTTATCTATGTACAGATCATCAACCAACCGCTTGCGATATATTCCATGATGACGCTTGCGCCCTCTGTACTGCTGGGATGTCTTGTGTCCATCTACCGCGGCTATTACGAGGGTCAGCGCAATATGTTCCCCTCTGCGGTCAGCGAAGTAGTCGAGATGCTGGTCAAGGTAGTCAGCGGTCTGACTATGGGTTATCTTGTCATGCAGATCGGCGTGAACGAATTTCAGAACAGCGTTACCGTATTCGGCAAGACGTTCGACTCCGCCAAGAGCGCCATGGAGACCCTGTGCGCCTATTCCGTAGCGGCTGCCATCGCCGGTATCGCGCTCGGCTCGCTGGTATCGTTCCTGTTCCTGCGCATTTACTACAGCAAGCATAAATTCACCGTTCCCGAGGATATGATGCGCGATTCGATAGATGCGCGCACCCAGAACGAAACCTTCAAGATCCTGATCAAAACCGCCGTTCCGATCATCCTCTCGGCGTTTATCATGAACATTTCCACCACCATCGACGCGGTCGTGATCCAGAACGTGCTGTACGGCACCTGCGTCAACAACGGCGACGCGCTGCTCGCTCAGTTCGATCCTCAGTACGAAGAAGAGATCAGACAGATGATCTTCCCGACAAACGGCGGCGAGGTCACGTTCCATACGTCGCTGTGGGGATGCTTCTCCATCGCGCTTCCGCTCATGCAGCTTGTCACTACCGTCACACAGGTGTTCGGCACATCGGCGCTGCCCAATGTTACCGCGGCATATGCCTCGGGCGATAAGAACGAGCTGCGCCGGAGCATCAACACCGTGTTGAAGCTGACGATGATGTTCACGCTGCCTGCGGGCTTCTCGATGTTTTCTATCTCAAAGCCGATCATCATGCTGCTGTACGGCGGCGGCTTTGAGGCTGACGTCGCCGCGTCGATACTCAGCATCATGGGCTTCTCCTGCATCGTTGTGGCGGCGTCCACCCCGATCATGAGTATGCTGCAGAGCTTAGGCAAGGTCAACCTGCCGCTGATCCTGTGCAGCATCGCTATGGTCATCAAGATCACGACAAACTATCTGTTCGTCAGCGTCGTTGAGCTCAACGTCACCGGCGCCGCTATCGGCTCTCTGGTAGCCTTCACCTTCGTCTTTGTCGTCGGTATGTACCTGCTGATCAAGCACTCCGGGGTCAAGCCCGATTTCATCAATACGATCATCAAGCCGATGATCTGCGGCGCTGCCTGCGCTGCTACGGCATTCGGCGTATACACCCTCGTCAGCCGATTTGCCGGAAACTTGATCTCCATCGTAGCGTCGGTCATCGTAGCGGTGATCGTTTATGTCCTGATGCTCATGCTTATCAAGACATTTTCCAAAGAAGAGCTGTATATGCTGCCAAAAGGCAACAATGTTGTAACAATCCTTGAAAAACTGCACTTAATAAGGTAAAATACAGTATACAAGCGGTTTTTCGGCAATTTTGGAGTATATTGGGAGGCGTTATGGATTTTCGGTTCAAAGATGCCTATAATATATCTGATCTGTTGGAGATAATGCGTATGCTGCGCTCGCCCGACGGCTGTCCGTGGGACAAGGTGCAGACGCACGAAAGCATCCGCCAGAATTTTATCGAAGAGACCTATGAGGCGGTCGAGGCTATCGACAAGGGCGATACCGCCCTCCTCAAGGAAGAGCTCGGCGACGTGCTCATGCAGGTCGTGTTCCACTCCATCATGGAGGAGGAAGAGGGCAGGTTCGATTTTGACGATGTGTGCGACGATGTTTGCAAGAAGCTGATCATCCGCCATCCCCACGTGTTCGGCAATGTCGAGGCAGACACCCCCGAGCAGGTCCTCCGCAACTGGGACGCCATCAAGATGCAGACCAAGTCGCAGGAGAAAGTGGCTGATTCGGTAGACGACGTCGCGCGTTCGCTGCCCGCGTTGATGCGTGCGCAGAAGGTGCAGAAGCGCTCCGCCAAATCCGGCATGGATTTCAAAGACGCCGCAGACGCCGCTTCAAAGGTGCCCGAGGAACAGCAGGAGCTTTTCAAAGCTATCGACGCCGGGGATAAGGCGAAGATAGAGGACGAGCTCGGCGATCTTCTCTTCTCCGTCGTGAACATCGCGAGGTTCGTCGGGGTCGACGCGGAGCTTGCGCTCAGCAAAGCCACCGATAAGTTCGCCGCCAGATTCAGGGCGACCGAGGAGCTCGCGCAGGAACGCGGCATAGATATGAAGACCGCAGATATCTCGCAGCTCGATTCCCTTTGGGAAGAAGTAAAATAATCGACAAGGCGTGCGCCGTTAACCTTGTGGCGTTGCCTGAAAATAAAAAACCAGCGGAACTACCGCAATAATTATTATTGGAGGAAACTAAAATGAAAAAGTCAGAACTCATCGCAGTTGTAGCCGAGAAGGCTGCCATTTCCAAGAAGGATGCAGAGGCTGCCGTAGCAGCTACCTTCGATACCATCGTTGATACTATCGCTGCAGGCGACAAGATCCAGATCGTCGGTTTCGGTACTTTCGAGAGAAGAGAGAGAAATGCTCGCACAGGCGTAGACCCCAGAACAAACGCCAAGATCGAGATCCCCGCTTCCAAGGTTCCCGCTTTCAAGGCAGGCAAGGCTTTCAAGGACGCTGTTAACAAGTAATCGATCCAAGCACATCGGGCCGGCTCTATGCCGGCTCTTCTTTTATCAATCGTCATTGAGAAGGACGCATTTTGCGAATGTTGAGATTCCTAAGTCGGAGCTTTGCTCCTCCTCGGAATGACAATGATATTGCATCTCAACCGCTTTTTAAAAATCGTCATTGCGAAGCCCTTGATACGTGTGTTTGGGCTGCAGCGATCTCAACCGATTTGTTGTTATTCAAGGAGATATCTATGAGATTAGATAAGTATTTAAAGGTCGCGCGCATCATCAAGCGCCGCACCGTCGCCAACGAGGTCTGCGACGCAGGCAAGGCTGTCGTGAACGGCAAGGTCGCCCGTGCCTCCTACGACGTCAAGCCCGGCGATATCGTGGAGCTGAACTTCGAGTCGCGCTCCGTCAAATTCCGCGTCGAGAAGGTCGCCGAGACCGTCCGCAAGGAAGACGCCGCCTCGATGTATACCCCGCTTTCGTAGTACATCTATTTCACCCGATGCTTCTATATCAGCACCGGGATACGGTGTCTGCGATAAGCAAAAGTCACGCAAGCATAATTGAAGAAACACCCCCATATAATCTATTAACAACGATTATACGGGGGTTCATTATGCCTGAAAATATGATAAAAAAGCCGCATCTGCTCACGTTGGAGAATCGCTCTCTGCTCACCCTCACCGGAGTGGAGGACGTATCCGGCTTTGATGAGCAGACGATAAACATCCGCACCGCCGAGATGAGCCTCGTCGTCAAGGGCGAAGCTCTGCACATCAGCAGGCTGAGCCTCGATACCGGCGACGTGGTGATCGACGGTCAGATCAACTCACTGCAGTATCTCTCTTCGACGTCCGGGTCGCTCAGGTCGCGGCTGTTCCGCTGATGGGTTTTTCTCTCTCCGACCAGACCGCCTATTTCCTGTGGTCGATAGTTTTCGGCATGGCGCTCGCCGCGCTGTACGACCTCCTGCGAGCCGTCCGTATGCTGACGAAGACGCGCCGTACCGCCGTCATTCTCACGGATATCCTGTTCTTCACACTGTGCGGAGTGCTGACCTCATTGTTTGCCCTGCCGTTCAACAAGGGCAGCGTCAGAGCCTTCATCATCTTCGGTGAGGCGGCGGGCTTTTTGTCCTACCGTTTGACTGCGGGCAGCATAATGGGCAAGTTTTATTCACGTGCAGCGGTGATTTTGCGTAGATTTGTACAAAAAATCCACAAAATAATTCAAGTTTTTTTCGATTTGCTATTGAAAATGACATCCTCTATAGTGTATAATGTAAATGTATTAATAGAATTGTCGTTTAGAAAAGCGACGGATACAATAAATAAACACCGCAGCTCCGTGAGAACCAGATCACGGACAAAGCGAAAGGATATATATAATGAGCAAAGACACAAAAACAAGCACAAGCGCAAAGACCGCAAGATCCGGTGATAATAAAAGCGAAGACAGGAGAGGTCTGTCCCGTCCCGTTTTCGTGATTATCGCCGTGGTTGCGGTCGCTTTTCTGATATACTCCATGATCTCCATCATCGGCATCCAGTCTCAGATTCGCGAGCGTAAAGCGGAGCTCGACGAGATAAAGGAGCAGATCACCGTGCAGGAGATCAAGAACGAAGAGATGCAAAAGCTGTACGACTCCACAGGCTCGGATTTCTCGACCCTGGCGGAGCAGATCGCACGCGACGATCTCGACTATGTCAAAGAGGGCGAGAGGGTATTCGTGAACGTCAGCGGCGAGTGATCACAGGCGATAAGCATGATACTTGTTTGCAGATCGCGTGATTCTCTTTATGATCGCAAGCAGGGCGGGCGCTGCAAATCGCGGCGCTGCATATAGATAATTGAGGGGAAAAATCTTAATGGCTTTGAGTGTAGGTACAATTGTAAACGGTAAAATAACCGGCATCACCAACTTCGGCGCCTTTGTCGAGGTCGAGGACGGCTCGCGCGGGATGATACATATCTCCGAGATATCCCGCTCCTATGTCGAGGACATCAAGTCCGTCCTGAAGATCGGACAGGCTGTCACGGTCAAGGTGATATCCGTGTCCGACGACGGCAAGGTGGCTTTGTCGTTAAAGCAGCTTGAAAAGGCAGACGACGGCGGCAAGAAGCCCCAGCAGAACCGCAGGCAGCGACAGAGCGAACCGCGCAAGCCCCGCAAAAAATACGAGCCTGCGCCTCCGGTCACCTCACCCGGCGACTTCGAGTGGCAGAGCGCTTCGGGCGGCGGCAGCTTTGAGGACATGATGAGCAAGTTCAAGCGTACCTCCGAGGACAAAATGTCCGATCTTAAACGTGGCGAGAGCCGCGGCTACTCCCGCAGAGGGAACGGCGGCGGTCGTAAATAAATTATTGCTGGGAGGCATTATTATGAAGATTACCTATACTGAACGAAAGGTTAATCTTAGGGACAACTTCAAACAGAGAGTCGAGAAGAAGCTCTCAAAGTTCGACAAGATCTTCTCCGATGAGGCTCAGGCGTTTGTTGTGGTCACCGTCGATAAAAACTCGCAGACTGTAGAGATAACCATCCGCGACAAGTCGATGGTCTACAGAGCCGAGAAAACAATGCCTGAGATGAATGACGCTCTTGATAAGTGCGTGGACGTGCTGGGCCGCCAGCTGAGGAAGAACAAGTCCAAGCTCGAGAAACGCCTCAGACAGGGCTCTCTTGAGGAGCTTGTCGCTCCCGTGGACGAGCCTGCGGTAGTTGAAGAAGAGGACTACACCGTTGTCCGTACCAAGGACATCCCCGTCAAGCCGATCTCGGTCGACGAGGCTATCCTGCAGATGAATATGGTCGGTCACAAGTTCTTCATGTTCACCAACGCCGAGACAGGAGAGGTCAACGTCGTGTATCTGCGCGATGACGGTAACTACGGTCTGCTGGTTCCTACCTTCGGCGACTGATACCGAAACAGTCATTTGTTTCGGATATTCTTAGCGATATCCGTGGCGGGCAGCGTTCTGCTGTCCGCCTTTTTTATACACCATACTGTTACGTTCGATTTTGTCGTAAGTTTGATTTATCACAGCGTTTTGTGCAAGCGACATACCGCGCTCTCTGAAAGGTTTTAGTACATCGGTTTTTTTGTACACATTTTGTATGCTGTTGTTACACGTTTAATAAATCACCGCGTTTATTATAAATTGTCATTGCGAGGCTCGCAAGAGCCGTGGCAATCCCACAAACAGAGAATGGAACGTTGATGATAGCTCAGTGGGATTCATATGCTGTTGACGAATAGTCAACTACCGGAATGACAGCTTATGTAAAACGCTTTGCAGAAACACTCATAAAGGAGCTGATCATATGCGTTTTGTGGCGCCCTGCCTTTTGGGGCTCGAGGGGCTCGCTGCCAACGATCTGAAATTTAAGGGGATACCCGGCGTCCGAGCCGAGAACGGCAGAGTCCTCTTCGAGGGCGATCATTCCGTCATGGCACGCGCCAACATTTGCTCGTCCATGTGCGCGAGGGTGTTCATCCTGCTTGCGGAGTTCGAGGCGAGAGATTTCGACACTCTCTTCGAGGGCGTCAAAGCCATAGACTGGAGCAGCTTCATCGGCGAGCGCGACGCCTTCCCCGTGAAGGGCAATTCGCTGGATTCCGCCCTTACCTCGATCCCGGCATGCCAGAAGATCATCAAGAAGGCGGTCGTCGAGAAGCTCCGTCAAAGCTACGATACAGGCTGGTTCGAGGAGGACGGCGGCGTGCATCAGATACAGTTCCGCATCTTCAAAAACCGCGTCAGCATCATGCTCGATACCACCGGCGACGCTCTGAATAAGCGCGGCTACCGCGCTATGTCCAACGACGCGCCGATCAAGGAGACCCTCGCCGCCGCCATGTGCGATCTCGCCCGCGTCCGCGCCGACCATACCGTTGTCGATCCCTTCTGCGGCAGCGGCACCATCCTTATCGAAGCTGCGCGCAAGGCGCTGAACATCATGCCCGGTATCGACCGCAGCTTTGCCTTTGAAGCATGGGATCAGGTGGATCCGGCTGTAGTCGCCGAGGAACGCCGCCGTGCACGCGAGGGCGAACGCCGCGACGCAGCTTTCAAAGCATACGGCTACGATATCGACGAAGCTGCTCTGGAGCTCGCCCGACGTAACGCCGAGCTCGCCGGGGTAGGGGACAGGATAGTCTTTGAGAAGCGCGATATCCGCGACTATGCCGACGAGAATGAGCGCGTCAGCGTCATCACAAATCCGCCCTACGGAGAGCGTATGCTCGATGTATCTCAGGCGCGTGAGCTCTATGCCGTGATGGGAGAGAAATTTCCCCGTCTGCCGTATCATTCGTATACGATCATCTCGCCCGACGACAGCTTCGAGAAAACCTTCGGCAGACCCGCCGACAAACGCCGCAAGCTGTATAACGGCACGCTCAGATGCCAGGTGTATCAGTATTTCAAATAATTCTATATTAGAATTAAAACCGCCTCAATTTGACATTTATGCAAAAAACGGTTATAATATAGGTTATTATACCGATATCTGATAAATACATCAAACGCAGTTGGATTTGTCAGGATCGGTATGGAAGCATGATCTCTTGAGATATCTCCCGATATTGCGGAAGGAGGAATTCATGAAGAAGCATATTATAATCATAATGAACATCATTTTGGTAGCGGTGGTATTAGGCGCAGTAGCCTTCGCCGTGCTGAAGATAGTGAACAATAAGCAGGAGCCTGCCCCGACCGAGGCTCCCACCATCGCGCAGGCG
>ONPE01000194.1 GCA_900319615.1 uncultured Eubacteriales bacterium | reverse complement strand
ATGGCGCTGAGCTCGCTTTCGGTAGCGGCGGTGCTGCTGTATACGGCTCCTGCGTTCGTGATGCTGTTCTCTCTGATACTGTTCAAGGAGAAGCTGAACGCGGCGAAGGTGATTTCTCTCGTGTGCGCGGTATTGGGCTGCGCCATGACTACCGGAGTCATCGGCGGAAATCTGACGGTTACCTTGGCGGGATTCTTGTTCGGGCTCGGGTCGGGCATATGCTACGCGCTGTACTCGATATTCTCGCGCTTCGCGCTTAACCGCGGTTACGATCCGCTGACGATAACGCTGTATACGTTCATCTTCGCGGCGGCGGTATCGGTGGCTGTGACGGATGTTAGACCGGTGTGGCAGGTGGTAACGGCGGACGCAGGCTCGTTCGGCTACGCCGTGCTGTTCGCGGTGGCTTCATGCGTGCTGCCGTATACGCTGTACACGCTGGGGCTTAAGTATATCGCCTCGAGCACCGCGTCTATAATCGCGACGATAGAGCCTGTGGTTGCAACGGTAGTCGGCGCGGCGGTATTTGCAGAGCCGGTGGCATTCCCGTTCGGTTATATCGGCATAGCGCTTGTTTTGTTGTCGGTGGTGCTGATAAACATGCCTATTAAAAAGAAAACTGCATAAAAGCAACTCCTCTCAACGAGCAGATCGTCGGGAGGAGTTTTTTTAAATAGTCATTGCGAAGCCCGCAATAGTTGAGGCTGAGATCGCCGCGTAGGAACTTTGTTCTTCCTCGCAAAGGCGATAGATATGCGGTCTGTGGCAATCTCATCAGAATAATCCGGTTGATTAACCGTTTTATTCATCTTCGATTTTGATGTACTTTACGTACTCATAGCTGTTGTGCTCCTTTGCCGTGCGTGACATGAAGTCGTACGCTTCGTCGCACAGCTTGCGGCGCGCCTGCTTCTCGGGCAGGTCTGCGTCGGGATAGAGCGGTTCGCTGAGATATACGGTGATGTGCGGATGCAGATTCTTGAATATCTTCCTCTGACGGTAGACCGTCACCGCTGCGATCACCGGAGCGTTCAGCCTGCACGGGTATGAGAACGACTTGTCGGGGAAGCGCCTGATGAAGTTGCAGTAAGGCCAGATATGCGCCTCGGGATAGATGATGACGGAGGCGTTCTCTTCCATAGCCTCGCGGAGCTTGTTGTCGAATGGACGGAACGCCGACAGCGCGGAGGGCAGGGGTATCGCTCCCAGCAGGGCCACCAGAACGCGGATGCCCTTGATGGACACAGCCTCGGGACCCGTCACGACATAGGCGCGCTTCGGGAACGAGAGTATGGTGGGGGAGAAGGCGTCGGCGATGTTCTGCGTATGGTTCATATATACGAAGCAGCCCTTGACCTTGCGCATGGCTGCGCGGTTCTCCACCCGTATGCCGAGCCATATCTTTGTGTATAGCCAGACAAGCGGAGTCGCGATCAGCCGGTAAGCGAAGAATACGCCGATCTTCCACCAAACGGAGTGGTGACTGTATTTGTATTCGCCGTTGACGGTGTCGCGGTCGATCTTGCCGTTCGATGACGCGAAATCGTCGTTCACCTCGTCACGGTAGTAGTAGATTTTCTTCATATGTGCACCGAGTAGAGCATGTCTTCCATACGATCCATGCACGCCTCCTGAGTGAGCTCGGCTACGATGCCGGCGTAGCGGCTTCTGTAGTCCTCGATCGCCTCGGGATGCTCTATGAAGTAGTCTATCTTATCGGCGAGATCCTGCGGATCCTTGTTCTTGAAGAGATTGCGCTCGTCGAGAGCGAATTTCTTTGTAGCGCTGCGCTCAGAATCCGAGATGATCGGCACCTGTCCGCACGCTAACGCTTCCATGCACGCGATAGCCTCGATCTCGATCTCTGCCGGATGGACGTAGAGATCGGCGTAGTTGAGGACGTTGAGCATCTGGTTATGGGGGAAGAAGCTGAAAACAGGCTTGTTGTACAGCTTTCTTGAGCGTTCTTTGAGAGCTTCCTTGAGCGGCCCGTCACCGGCGAAGATCAGCTGTATCTCGCGGCTGTGCTTCGATAAAGCGGCAGCGTCGATAAGCACGCTGTGGCTCTTCTCCTTGCTGTAGCGGCCTGAGAAGAGGATGACGAACTTGTTGCGGAACTCGGGCGGCTTCTTCGTGCCGTTGGGCTTGAAGCGTTCGCCTACGCCGTTGGATATGACAAAGGCGTTGGTCTTGACGCCTACCGCATCCTCAAACACCTCGCGGATGAAGTCGGTGGGATAGTGGATGGCGTCAACGTATTTATACAGATTGTTGTAGATATAGCGATATGTGATATTGTTCGCCAGCTTGTTGTCCTTCATGAAGACATGGGCCGTGAAGTTCTCCGCCTGCATATGGAAGCCCGCGGTAACGGGGATCTTGTGCTGCAGGCACAGCTTCAGAGCCGACTGTCCGAGGGCGAACGGCATCATGATATGCACGACGTCGCTGTCCCAGATGACGGGCTCGAGGAGCTTTTTATCGGCACGGGAGAGGGAAACGCCGTTCTTTTTGACATAGCCGTTGAGAGGTCCGAGGCTGAGGCGGGGCATCACGACATAGCCGCTTTTGCCCTTTTTATCCTCATCGGAGCAAACCACAGTTACCTCATGTCCGCGCTTTTTCATCGCACGGATGAGGTTCATTGCCGCGATGGTGGTGCCGTTGTTCTCGGCTCCCAAAACATCGCATACAACCGTTATTTTCATTTTATACTTCTCCTACACGTATGATATCGGCCTTCGATGACAACGAAAGCCGATAGACGATAGATTATTGATTGAAAAGCAACCTAAGTGATTATAGCAGAGTCAAATTGTGTATTCAACCACAAAATATGCCTCAAGTGTGTAAAATGTCACATTTTGTAGAATTAAGGCAATACCGCTCGCTTAGGTTTTGCGGTATTGCCTCGGTTATTGGTGAAATAGTATTTGTCGATAGACAAAGAATGTCGTTTTTTATTGATAGTCGGCATGAGATCAGCTCTTTTTGTAGTCGCGGTAGAGTTGATTCATGCGGCGGTATTCGTAGCTGCGCGTCAGCGGTTGTACGCTGTCGAGGTAATTCTTTTTGGGATCGGGAGTGAGTACCGCTTTGGCGGCGAGGATGCCTGTACGCATAGCCATGTACAGACCTTCGCCGGAGATCGGGTCGGTGAAACCGCCGGCGTCGCCTATGAGGATGACGTTATCGGGCAGATCCTCCTGCGGCATGACAAGACCGTAGGGGAGGAAGGCGCCGATGTACTTTGCGCCGGCAGGGTCGTAGCCCATATCGGCGATTATGTTATCGAAGACCTCTCTGTAGTTCACGCGCTTCTCATAGCTGCAGGCGGCGCCTACGCAGATCGTATCGCCGTGGGGGAAAGCCCACGCGTAGCCGTCGGCGAGGTAATCGAAATAGAGATCGACAAAGTCGGTTTCGGTATTTTTTGCAGGGATGAAGGCTTCGATGCCGATAGCCATCTTCGTCTTGTTGACGTTGAGCAGCTTGCGCGCACGGCTGAGCGCGCCGTCGGCGAAGATCAGGTTGCGGTAGGTAACGGAGTCGCCGTTCGCGAGCCTGATGCGGTTGTTCTCGTAGTCGATGTGGATGACTCCGACGCCTTCGATGATCGTGCCGCCGAGTGCTTTGTAGGTATTGACAAGGGCGTTGTCGAAGACCTCGCGGTCTACCAGACGGACTGCGTTTTCGAGAGGGGCTTCGACCAGCAGCTCGCTCTTGCGGAACAGCCTGACGTTTGACGATTTGGCGCAGAAGAGTTTGTTGATATCCTTGCTGCCGCAGAGCAGCTTGATGAGCTTGTAGGTCTTTGCGGTGACAAGGCCGGCGCAAGCCTTTTTGCGGGGGAAGACGGCTCTGTCGATAACGCAGAGTCTGGCTCCGCGGTGCTGCATGGTGACAGCGCACGCCATTCCTGCCGGACCGGCGCCGATTATGACGGTATCGTAGCGGTGTTCCATATCGGTCTCTCCTTTGACGGATCATCTTTTCTTAATTATATTTTACGATATATATGTAAATTGTCAATCACGGCGACGCAAACCTTAGATTTATCGGGATTGTGCACACAATTATCGGGCTCGATTTAGTTGATATCCACAAAACAATTAAGGCAACACCGCAGATTCACCCTTGCGGTATTGCCTTGGTAGTTTATATTATCCCGAGCTTTTGGAGGGCTTTGGCTATTCCGTCGTGATCGCAATCGTCGGTCACCATATCCGCAGCATCCTTGACCGCATCTTCGGCATTGCCCATCGCTATGCCGAGACCGGCTTCTTTGAGCATGAAGATATCGTTGTAGCTGTCGCCGAACGCGATCGCCTCGGAGATGTCGATACCTGCGTCCTCGCAGATCGTACGCAGTCCGACGCCCTTGTTGGTGCCTTTGGGCATGACTTCGAGGAACCACGGAGCAGAGAGGTAGATATCGACTTCATCGCCAAGTGCTGAGATGAGCTCAGCTTCGAGCTGTTTTAATGTATCCGGCGCTCCGGCGATAAGGAATTTGGGCAGCTGCCAGTCGATGAAGCCCGGCAGATCGTTGACGACATTCAGCGGCAGCCCGACGACCTCGCTTTCTATATAGGTGTAGTCGTTGACCTTGTTATCGGCGTAGATCACATCGCCCTTGTGCACCATCGTAGTGACGTCGTAGGGGCGGATAATATCGTATACGGGCGCGATGTACTTGCTGTCGAGGTGACACGAGCCTATGAGCTCGCCACGGCTGTTCATGACGGCTCCGCCGTTGAAGCCCATGTAGTAGCCGCCGAAGCGGAATACATCCAGAGCCTCTGCAAAGGGGCGAACGCCGTAGGGCAGACGTCCGGAGGCTACGGCTATCTTCACGCCGTTCTCCTGAGCGCGCATGAGGGCGGCTTTTGTGGCAGGGGTGAGCTGCTTTTGCCTGTTTAATAATGTATCGTCGATGTCTGTAGCGATCAGCTTGTATTTCATGGGGCACCTCGCTTGTGTTTTCTGTACATTAAATTACCACAAAACAAGCCTTTTTTCAAGAAAAATGAGGCTTTGTAACCAATATCGGGAAGATGTGCAGAATCAACAAATAACAACCGCTCCTTTTATGCAAAATGAATAAAACGACAAAAACATGATATTAAGGAAAAAATGGATTGAAATTATATGATTTTATGGTATAATAGTATTTGTATTATTATGGAAAAGTACGGTTAACGCTTGACTTCGGGCGTACCGTTATCGTGAAAGGAGCGCTACTATGCAGACTTCGGTTCTCGAAAGGCTCGATTATACCGCAGCCCGTTATGCAGATAAGGTGATGTTCAAGGATCCCGAAAAGAGCATAACCTTCGGCGAGTTCGATAAACTCACAAAATCCATCGGCACATATCTTGCCGGCGTCACAAAAGCCGGCGACCCTGTGGCGGTGATGTCCGGCAGACATATCTATACCCCGGCGTGCTTCCTCGGCGCTGTCAGAGCAGGCTGCTTCTACGCCCCGATGGACGGCGATATGCCGCAGACGAGGCTCAACCAGATACTCTCCGTCATCAAGGCTCCGTATCTGCTGGTGGACGAGGCACATCTGGAGGCGGCAAAGGCGCTCGACTTCGACGGCGAGATCGTCGTCATGGAGGAGATCATGGACACCCCGATCGACGAGGAGCTGATCGCGGCGCGTGCAGCGACTATCGTGAACACCTCGCCGCTGTATGTGATCTTCACCTCCGGCTCGACCGGCAAGCCCAAGGGCGTCATCACCTCGCACCTCTCGCTGATGACCTACATCGACAGCGTGTGCAAGGTGCTGGATATAAACGATACCGATATCATGGGCAATCAGAGTCCGCTCGATTATATCGCGGCTGTGCGTGATATCTACTTCCCGATAAGCAAGGGCGCTTCGACCTTCATCATCCCGAAGAACGAGTTCGCCGTTCCGACGGCTCTGTTCGGTACGCT
>ONPE01000132.1 GCA_900319615.1 uncultured Eubacteriales bacterium | reverse complement strand
ACCTTCGACAACGGCATGATCTGCGCGTCCGAACAGAGCGTGCACGTGCCTGCCTCTATATATGATAAGGTTAAGCTGGAGTTCAAATACCGCGGCTGCTACTTCCTGAAGCCCGACGAGCTCGACAAGGTGCGCAAGACCATCATCATCAACGGCTCGCTTAACGCGAAGATCGTAGGTCAGAGCGCGTACAAGATCGCCAAGCTCAGCGGCGTGGATGTTCCCGAGAACAGCAAGATCCTCATCGGCGAGGTCGAGAGCGTGGATATCAGCGAGGAGTTCGCTCACGAGAAGCTCTCCCCCGTCCTCGCTATGTATAAATTCGACACCATCGAAGAGGCGTTCGACAACGCCGAGCAGCTCATAGCCGACGGCGGCTACGGTCACACCTCCTCTATCTACATCAACGAGCTCACTCGCAGAGACGTCCTCGACAGCTTCATGGAGCGCATGAAGACCTGCCGTATCGTGGTCAACACACCGTCCTCACACGGCGGTATCGGCGACATCTACAACTTCCGCCTGGCTCCGTCGCTCACGCTGGGCTGCGGCTCATGGGGCGGCAACTCGATACACGAGAACGTCGGCGTGAAGCATCTGCTGAACATCAAGACCGTCGCAAAGAGGAGGAACAATATGCTTTGGTTCAGAGCACCGGAAAAAATCTATGTCAAGCAGGGCTGCCTGAGCACAGCCCTCAGCGAGCTCGGCAACGAGCTGAATAAAAAGAAAGCCTTTATCGTCACCGACAGTTTTTTATACGCTAACGGCTACACCAAACCGATAGAGACGAAGCTGGACGAGATGGGCATCATGCACACGACCTTCAGCGAAGTAGCCCCCGACCCGACCCTCGCCTGCGCGAAAGCCGGCGCTAAGCTGATGGAGAGCTTCAAGCCCGACGTCATCATCGCCGTGGGCGGCGGCTCGCCTATGGACGCCGCCAAGATCATGTGGGTGCTGTACGAGCATCCCGAGGTAGACTTTGAAGATATGGCTATGCGCTTCATGGACATCCGCAAGAGAGTCTACACCTTCCCGCATATGGGCGACAGGGCGTATTTCATCGCCATCCCCACCTCCGCGGGCACCGGAAGCGAGGTCACGCCGTTCGCCGTCATCACCGACGAAGAGAGCGGCATAAAGTATCCTCTCGCCGACTACGAGCTCCTGCCGGATATGGCTATCGTCGACGCCGACCTGATGATGAACGCTCCCAAGGGGCTGACCTCCGCGTCGGGTATCGACGCCGTATCTCATGCTTTGGAGGCTTACGCTTCTATCATGGCTACCGACTACACCGACGGCCTGGCTATACAGGCGTTGAAGGTGCTGTTCGAGTATCTGCCCAAGGCATACGAGAGCGCCGTCACGGGCGTGCCGGATAAGGAGGCGAGAGAGAAGATGGCTAACGCCGCCACAATGGCAGGCATGGCGTTCGCCAACGCCTTCCTCGGAGTCATGCACAGCATGGCGCACAAGCTGGGCGCATACCATCACATCCCCCACGGCGTAGCCAACGCCCTGATGATGAACGAGGTGCTGATGTTCAACAGCAAGGAGGCTCCCACCAAGATGGGCACTTTCTCGCAGTACGATCATCCGCACACGCTCAGGAGATATGCAGAGATCGCCGAGGCTCTGGGCATCGGCGGAGCCGACGACAGAGAGAAGCTGAACGGACTGCTCGACCGCATCACCGCCCTCAAGGACGAGATCGGCATCATGCCGACCATCCGCGACTATGTGCCGGATGAGGAAAAATTCCTCTCTACCCTCGACGAGATGAGCGAGCAGGCTTTCGACGACCAGTGCACCGGCGCTAATCCGCGCTATCCGCTGATAAGCGAGATAAAGCAGATGTATCTCAACGCCTACTACGGCGAGCATAAAGACGTTTAAGGAGGCATATCATGAGCGATACAAACTATGAGATCCTTGCGCAAAGAAGCGATAAGGTCATATACAAAGACGGCGACACCGTCGTCAAGATGTTCGACAGCAATTTCAGCAAGGCCGAGGTGCTCAACGAGGCGCTTAATCAGGCTCGCATCGAAGAGACCGGTCTGAATGTTCCGAAGCTGCTTGAGGTCGGCGTCGTCGACGGCAAGTGGAGCATCAGGCTGGAGTATATCCCCGGCAAGACTCTGGCTCAGCTGATGGAGGAAAATCCCGACAAGATCGACGAATACCTCGATCTGTTCGTCGATATCCAGAAGGAGATATTCAGCAAGCAGGCTCCCCTGCTCAACAAGATCAAGGACAAATTCAACCGCAAGATCTCCGCGAGCCGCTTTGACGCGACAACGCGCTATGAGCTGCACACGCGCCTCGACTCCATGAAGGATCACAAGAAGATCTGCCACGGTGATTTCACGCCTTCCAACATCATCATCACCCCCGACGGCGACTACTACATCCTCGACTGGTCGCACGTTACTCAGGGCAACGCCGCAGCCGACGCCGCGCGCACCTACATGGTATTCTGCCTCAAGGGCATGGATGAGCTCGCGGACAGGTATCTGCACCTCTTCTGCAAGAAGACCGATACCGCCCTGCAGTATGTCCAGCGCTGGATGCCCATCGTCGCCTGTACCCAGAGCGTCAAGGGCAAGCCCGAGGAGCAGGAATTCCTCGAGCGCTGGGTGAATGTGGTAGAGTATGAATAAGCAGCTTGAAGCTGCACCCGGTTCCGGCAGCTTGAAGCTGCACCCAATTCCGCTTTTTGCAAGCAATGCGATTTGCCTATGCTTCATAAACGGCGGAGCGGAAACGTATTCTTTTGAGGAATCTGCAGTCAGGAATGAACGGCGGAAAACCCGAATTCGATTTGTATAATTTTTCAAACGTTTAAGTTTGGATTATAAAAATCAAAACGCGAAGCGTTTCCCTTAACTCCTCACTCCTAACTCCTAACTCCTCACTGTTTCCCAGAAAGGAAAGACCGCTATGTCCCAGATCCAACCCGGAATCAAAAACACAAAGTCCGTAGCCGTCACGATAGAGAACTCTGCGCTTGCTATGGGCAGCGGCACGCTGAGGGTCTTCGCTACCCCGGCGATGATCGCGCTGATAGAAGGCTGCTGTGCCGAGAGCGTCGCGGATATGCTCGGCGAGGGGCTCACCACCGTAGGCACCAACATCGACGCCGCGCACGTCGCTGCCTCACCCTTAGGCGCGAGCATCCTGTGTAAAAGCGTGTTGACTGAGGTAGACGGCAGGAAGCTGAGCTTCGAAGCCGAGGTCTACGACAGCAAAGAGCTGATCGGCAAAGCCAAACACACGCGCTTCATCGTCGACGCGGAAAAGTTCCTAAACAAAACCTACGCAAAGCTGAATCAATAAAGCTGACCCCGTCACACCGACGGGGTCTTTTTTGCACAGAAACAGAAAAAGAGGGAAAGGATCTCTCCCTTCCCTCAGTTTATCAAGTATTCTGTTCAGGTAAAGATGATCAAAACCACGCCTGCGATCAGCGTTACTGCGCCGAGGATCAACTCGATCAGTCCGACGCGCTTTGCATAGTGCTCATCCCTGCGCCCTGCTCTGCGGTCGGCTTCAAAGCCGTTTATCAGGTCATACCTCTCTTTGAAGAAGATGAAGTAACCGAATATCAGGAACGCAGCGCCGAGTATTATCGCGATGATTTTGATAACTGTCATGCAAGCACCTGTAGTCTAAGATATGCACCATGTCTGAACCGCCGGTCGATGCAGCGTTTGCATAAAGCGGACAAAAAGGCACACATGCCTTAGAAATATCTCTTCAAAAGACCTGCGAAGCCTGCTCCGTGTCTTGCCTCGTCCTTAGCCATCTCGTGGACGGTATCGTGGATAGCGTCGAGGTCAGCTGCCTTGGCGCGCTTAGCAAGATCGAGCTTGCCGGCGCAAGCGCCTGTCTCAGCCTCTACGCGGAGCTCGAGGTTCTTCTTGGTGCTGTCGGTGATGACCTCGCCCAAAAGCTCGGCGAACTTAGCAGCGTGCTCAGCCTCTTCAAAAGCATACTTTGTGAACGCTGCGGAGATCTCGGGATAACCTTCTCTGTCGGCGACTCTCGCCATAGCAAGATACATACCTACCTCGCTGCACTCGCCCTCGAAGTTGGAGCGAAGATCAGCCTTGATATCCTCGGCAACATCCTTGGCGATGCCTACAACGTGCTCACAAGCGAAGCCTGCGTCAGCCTCGAGCTTCTTGAACTTCTCACCCGGCACCTTGCACTGGGGGCATCTCTCGGGGGGAGTATCTCCCTCATGTACGTAACCGCATACAGGACAAACCCATTTTGTCATAACAAATTACCTCCTTGTTTTAGTATAAAATAGGTTGTGCAAATCATAGCATATTCCTGCGGATATAAATTTCCATATTGGAATAATAGGAGCTTTTTGAGAATATTATTTTTCAGGGAAATCCTAATCTGAATATGGAGTGATTTTATGCCGTCAGTCTTTTTGAGTCCGTCGCTGCAGGAGTGGAATCCTTACGTCAACGGCGGCAACGAAGAATACTACATGAACCTCGTAGCCGACGCGATAGAGCCTTATCT
>ONPE01000217.1 GCA_900319615.1 uncultured Eubacteriales bacterium | reverse complement strand
TGCGCACGCGCCTGACCGAGATGATCAGCAGGCAGCCGCCGCGCGAGGGCAAAGCCTCGACAAGGAAGCTCTTGCCGCGGCTGTCGATGCCGCACTCTTCGCCTATGCGGTACAGCAGCTTCTTCAAGCCCTGCTCGGGCGCGGAGCCCTCTTCAAAGCTCAGCGAATACCGCCGCATATCGTCGCCCTCCATCATGACGAGTATCGTACCCTTGTTCAGCATCTCTACAGTCATAGCCGCACCTCTCTGTACCTATCATAAACGCCTTGCCGAAGCTATTCAAGTGAATGTTTCTGGATGGCAGATATTGGCTTATATATAATATGATACACGTTTGGATCGGGTACATAAAAAATACTTGGATGAGGATGCGATTAACGATTGACAACGCCTGCCTCATATTGTAAAATTTTAGTATAAAACAAGGATTGGAGGTCCTCTGCATGACCGAATGGCTGAAAAATTCCGTATTCTATCAGATATATCCGCAGAGCTTCTGCGACTCTAACTCGGACGGTATCGGCGATCTGCGCGGTATCACCACCAAGCTCGACTATATCAAAAACCTCGGCTGCGACGCCGTATGGATAAACCCGATATACGACTCGCCGTTCAAGGATGCCGGCTACGATGTTCGCGACTACAAAAAAATAGCGCCCCGATACGGGACGATGGAGGACTTTGAGCATCTTCTCAGCGAGGCTCACAAGCGCGGCATACGCATCCTGCTCGACCTCGTGCCCGGTCACACAAGCGATACGCACGAGTGGTTCGAAAAGGCGAAGAGCCCCTTCCCCTCCGAGTACGACGACCGCTATATCTTCACCAAAAGCGTGTGGGAGGCTCCGCAGGAGTACCGCCTCGTGTGCGGCATGAGCGACCGCGACGGCAACTATCTGGTCAACTTCTTCTCCTCACAGCCGGCGCTGAACTACGGCTTCCACGATGTAAAGTACCCCGATTGGCAGTTCTCTGCCGATTCGCCCGAGGCATGGGCTACCGTCGAGGCGCTCAAGGACATCATGCGCTTCTGGCTTGACAAGGGCATAGACGGCTTCCGCGTTGACATGGCTGACTCTCTCGTCAAGAACGACGACGACAAGTTATCCACGGCGAAGATATGGAGAAACATCCGCAAGATGATGGACAGCGACTACCCCGATGCGGTGCTGATCTCCGAGTGGAGCGATCCGCTGAAATCCATCGTCAACTCAGGCTTCGACGCAGACTTCTACCTCGATCATCCGGGCAACGGCTTCAACGCCCTGTTCCGCAAAAAGACGGACGACGATAACCTGAGCTTCTTCGCCGACCACGCCCACGGCGATATAGACGAGTTCCTCTCGGACTATCTGCCGGCGTACTGGTGCTCGATGGACAAGGGCTTCATCAGCTTCATGACCAACAACCACGATATGCCCCGCGCGACCTTCTACATGAGCGACCACATGATAAAGCTGACCCACGCGTTCATGATGACCATGCCGGGCGTACCGTTCATCTACTACGGCGACGAGATCGGTATGCGCTACCGCACCGACCTGATCTCTAAAGAGGGCGGTTACGCGCGCACGGGCTCGCGCACACCGATGCAGTGGAGCAGCGAGAAGAACCTCGGCTTCTCCGACGCCGACCCCGAGATGCTCTATCTGCCCGTAGACTACAGCGACGACGCGCCCACCGTTGAGGCACAGGAGGGCAGGGGCGACAGCATATACGAGAATATCCGCTCGCTCATAGCTTTGAGAAGGGCTAATCCGGAGCTTGCCAACGACAGCGAATTTGAGGTCGTCCTATCTAAATCGGGCGAATATCCCTTCGTATACAAGCGCGGCAGCTTCACCGCGTTCATCAATCCGTCCGACGAGGACAAGACCGTGGATTTTGATACCGACGGCATGAAGGAATATTTCTTCATCGGCGGCTTTGAGATCAACGAAAACAATGTCGTGATACGCAACAGGAGCTTTTTGCTGCTGAGGCATGAATAAACAAACGAGCAGGGCGGTATCAACGCCCTGCTTTCTGCAAAAGGAGATATAATATATGGATCACAAGGGTACCGTACAGCTCGAGACGGAACGGCTTATCCTGCGCCGCTATACGATCGGCGATGCTGAATGTATATTCCGCAACTGGGCGCAGAGCGAAGCCGTCACAAAATACTTGACATGGGAGCCGTACAGAGATATCGAAGATCTCAAAGGCTACATACAGTATTGTATCGACGAGTATCAAAAGCCCGACAGCTACAACTGGGTGATAGAGCATAAGGAGATCGGCGAGCCGATCGGCAGCATCAGCGTTATCTGGATACGCGAGGATATTGCCGCCTGCGAGGTCGGTTACTGCATGAGCGAGCGCTTTTGGGGCAAAGGGATAATGCCCGAGGCTCTGGCGGAGGTAATACGGTTCCTCTTTGAAGAAGTGGGCATGAACCGCATACAAGCCACCCACGACGCGAGGAATCCAAATTCCGGCAGAGTGATGGAAAAATGCGGGATGCTGTACGAGGGCACCATGCGGCAGGCAAGCAGGAACAATCAGGGTATCGACGACTCCGTCGTGAGGGCAATACTCAAAGAGGACTATATAAAAGGTTAGGATAAAACCGATTTTCAACCCTACATGATATCAAACATTCTCAACAACTCTCATAGCGATCGCGGTGATGTCGTCATCGCGGTCGTTTTTTCTGCGTTTGGCGGCTTCGT
>ONPE01000039.1 GCA_900319615.1 uncultured Eubacteriales bacterium | reverse complement strand
GAACGAGGTCAACTACGTCGTCAAGGACGGCGAGGTCATCATCGTCGACGAGTTCACCGGCCGTCTGATGTACGGCAGACGCTACAACGAGGGTCTGCATCAGGCTATCGAGGCTAAAGAGGGCGTGAAGGTCGAGAGCGAATCAAAGACCCTCGCCACCATCACCTTCCAGAACTTCTTCCGCCTTTACGGCAAGCTGTCCGGCATGACCGGTACCGCCAAGACCGAGGAAGAAGAGTTCCAGGAGATATACAAGCTCGACGTCATCGAGATTCCCACCAACAAGGAAGTCATCCGTAAGGACAACGAGGACTCCATCTTCCGCACCGAGCGCGGCAAGTTCCTCGCCATCATCGACGAGATTCGCGCCGCCCATGAGAAGGGTCAGCCCGTCCTTGTCGGTACCATCTCCATCGAGAAGAGCGAACAGCTCTCGAAGCTGCTCAAAAAATCCGGCATACAGCACAACGTCCTGAACGCGAAGCACCACGAAAAGGAAGCCGAGATCGTAGCGCAGGCAGGTAAGTTCGGCGCCGTCACCATCGCCACAAACATGGCAGGCCGAGGCACCGATATCGTCCTTGGAGGCAACGCCGAGTACATGGCTACCGCACAGCTGCGCAAGGAGGGCTTCGACGACGAGGTCATCGCCGAGGCTACGGGCTTTGCCGAGACCGACGATCCAGTTATCATCGAGGCGAGAGAAAAGTATCAGCAGTACTATAACGAACATAAAAAAGAGACAGACGCCGAGGCGGACAAGGGTCGCGCTGCAGGCGGTCTGTACATCATCGGCACCGAGCGGCATGAGAGCCGCCGTATAGACAACCAGCTCCGCGGCCGAAGCGGACGTCAGGGCGACCCCGGCGAGAGCAAATTCTTCCTCTCATGCGAGGACGATCTCATGCGTATCTTCGGCGGCGACAGGATGGGCGCAATCCTCGACCGCATGAATGTCGAAGAGACCGAGCCCATCGAAAACAAGATGCTCACCTCCATCATCGAGAGCTCTCAGCAGAAGGTCGAGAGCCGCAACTTCGCCATCCGTAAGTCCGTCCTCGACTACGACGACGTAATGAACCGTCAGCGCGAGATCATCTACGGTCAGCGCAATCAGGTGCTCGACGGCGAGGATATCCACGACACCGTGGTCAAGATGGTCACGAGCACGATCAATGACAACGTCGTCATGTTCTGCGGCGACGAGCTGGATAAGGAGAACTGGAACCTCTCGGCTCTCAACGAGCTGTACCGCGGCTGGCTGATAGACGACAGCAACAAGTTCACCTCCAAGAGCGTCGAGAACATGACCCGCGACGATATCATCGCCGAGCTCACCGACCGCGCCATGAAGCTCTATGAAGAGAATGAGGAGCTCGTAGGCTCCGACACCATGCGCGAGATGGAGCGCGTCTATCTGCTCAAGAGCGTCGACACCTACTGGATGGATCACATCGACAACATGGATCAGCTCAAGCAGGGCATCCGCCTGCGCGCCTACGGTCAGCGCGATCCGGTAGTCGAGTACCGTATCGAGGGCTTCGATATGTTCGACGAGATGATCGAGGCTATCAAGCAGGATACAGCCAAGCTGGTGCTGGTAGCGCCCAAGCGCGTGTATGAGATACAGAAGAAGCGCGAAGAGCTCGAGGCAAAGCGCCGCGAGATGGAAGAGAAGGCAGCCGCCGCACATCAGGTCATCCTCAAAACAGAGGAAGACGACCGCCCCAAGCCCACAGCCGTTGAGCTCGGCTTGAAGCGCGAGCAGGTCGCAAAGCCGGTGGAATTCTCCGGCGACGGCACCGTATCCTCCAACAAGACCGTGGTAAACAAAAAGAAGAAGCCGGGCCCCAACGACCCCTGCTGGTGCGGCTCCGGCAAGAAATACAAGAAATGTCACAAACCGATAGACGAGGGATATAAGAATGAGTAATGTCAGAACACGCTTCGCGCCCAGTCCGACGGGCTTCATGCACGTCGGCAACCTCAGAACGGCGCTGTATGAATATCTGGTAGCCAAAAGTCAGGGCGGCTCCTTTGTCCTGCGTATAGAGGACACCGACCGCGAGCGCCTTGTAGAGGGCGCCGTCGACGTCATCTACAAGACCTTGGAGACGGCGGGTCTGAAGCACGACGAGGGCCCCGATATCGGCGGCGACTACGGCCCCTATGTCCAGAGCGAGCGCAAGGATATGTACCTCCCCTACGCCGAACAGCTCATAAAAGAGGGCAAGGCGTACCGCTGCTTCTGCACCAAGGAGCGCCTCGAAAAGATACAGAACGAGACCGTGGGCGGCGGCTACGACCGTCACTGCCGCGACCTCAGCGAAGAGGAGATACAGAAGAATCTCGACGCAGGCGTACCCTATGTGATCCGTCAGAAGATGCCCACAGAGGGCTCCACCACCTTCAACGACGCTGTTTTCGGCGAGATCACCGTGGACAACAGCGAGCTGCAGGATCAGATACTCATCAAGCAGGACGGCTACCCCACCTACAACTTCGCGAACGTCATCGACGACCACACCATGGGCATCACCCATGTAGTGCGCGGCTCGGAGTATCTCAGCTCCACGCCGAAGTACAACCTGCTTTACGAGGCGTTCGGCTGGGAGATACCCACCTACATCCATCTGCCGCTGATCAACGGCAAAAACGACGACGGCACCGTATCCAAGCTGAGCAAGCGCCACGGCGCGACGGGCTTCGAGGATCTGATCGAGGCAGGCTATCTGCCCGAGGCGATCATCAACTACATCGCCCTCTTAGGCTGGTGCCCCAAGGATAATCAGGAGATTTTCAGTCTTGAAGAGTTGTGCAAAGCTTTTAACATAGACGGTATAAGCAAGAGCCCGTCGGTATTCGACTACGACAAGCTGGAGTGGTTCAACGGCGAGTATATCAAGGCTATGAGCGACGAGCGCTTCACCGAGCTGTGCACCCCCTACTTCAAGCAGGTTCTGGGTGATAAGCAGCTCGACTACGGCAAGCTTGCCGCGATACTCAAGCAGCGCACCACCAAGCTCACCGATATACCGGAGAAGATCGACTTCTTCGCCGAGCTGCCTGAGTACGACAAGGAGCTTTACATCAACAAGAAGAGCAAGACCAATCTCGAGAACGCTCCCGCGATGCTCAAAGCAGTTTATGACGAGCTCTCGGCTCTGGAGAGCTGGGATCACGACTCCATCCATGACACGCTGATAAAGCTCGCAGAGACACTCGGCGTGAAGAACGGCACGGTCATGTGGCCTGCGCGCATAGCCGTAGCAGGCAAGACCGTCACCCCCGGCGGAGCTATCGAGATACTTGATATCTTAGGTAAGGAAGAAAGTCTGCGCCGCATGGAGCTCGGACTGGAGAAATTAGGATAATATCAGCAGCTGCACAACAGCCGCGTCATTGCGAAGCCCGGAGCATGAGCTCCGGCGCTGTGGCAATCCCCCTGTTTATGCAACCGGTTGCAAAAGGAAGGGGATTCCCGCGTCGGGATTAATCCCTCCTCGGAATGACACGATCATCGTTGTGTCCTGCGACATAAATCAAAATGAGGGAATGTATATGACAGACGAGATAAAAAACGTGGAAAAAAGCGAGGAGATGTCCTCCAACTTTATCCACACCATGATAGAAAAGGATATAGCCGAGGGCGGCGAATACTGCGGCAGGAAGGTGCACACGCGTTTTCCTCCCGAGCCTAACGGCTATCTGCACATCGGCCACGCAAAGGCTATATGCATCAACTTCGGCACCGCCATGAAGTTCAACGGTATCTGCAACCTGCGCATGGACGATACCAACCCCACCAAGGAGGACGTCGAGTACGTCGACGCCATCAAAGAGGACATCCACTGGCTGGGCTTCGACTGGGAAGACCGCTTCTACTATGCCTCCGACTACTTCGATCAGATGTATGAGGGCGCCGTGGAGCTCATCAAAAAAGGGCTCGCCTACATCTGCGAGCTCACGCCCGAGCAGATGCGCGAGTACCGCGGCGACCTGAGCACTCCCGCAAAGTCACCCTACCGCGACCGCCCCGTTGAAGAGAGCCTCGAGCTCTTTGAGAAGATGAAGAACGGCGAGATCGAGGACGGTAAGATGACCCTGCGCGCGAAGATCGACCTCGCCTCCGGCAACTTCAATATGCGCGATCCGGTCATCTACCGCATGAACCGCCTGCACCACCACCGCACCGGCGACAAATGGTGCATCTACCCGATGTACGACTTCGCCCATCCCATCGAGGACGCGATCGAGGGCATCACCCACAGCCTGTGCAGCCTCGAGTTCGAGGATCACCGTCCGCTGTATGACTGGGTCATCGAGAACGTCACCCTGCCCGCAAAGCCGAGGCAGATAGAATTCGCCCGTCTGGGCATCAACAACACCGTCATGAGTAAGCGCAAGCTGAGGGCTCTTGTCGAGGGCGGCTACGTCAAAAACTGGGACGATCCCCGTATGCCCACCCTCTGCGGCCTGCGCAGACGCGGCTATACGCCCAAATCTATCCGCAGCTTCTGCGACCGCATCGGCGTCAGCAAGGTCAACTCTACCGTCGAGTACGACTTCCTCGAGCACTGCCTGCGCGAAGACCTCAACCTCACCGCTCAGCGCGTGATGGTCGTGCTCGACCCGGTCAAGCTCGTCATCACCAACTATCCCGAGGGTCAGAGCGAGACCTTCTCCGTCGAGAACAACCCGAACAATGAAGCCGACGGCAGCCGTGAGGTCACGTTCAGCCGTGAGTGCTGGATAGAGCGCGGCGACTTCATGGAGGAGCCGATCAAAAAATATCAGCGCCTGTATCCGGGCAACGAGGTGCGCCTCAAGAGCGCCTACATCGTAAAGTGCACCGGCTGCAAAAAGGACGACGACGGCAATATCGTCGAGGTCTACGCCGAGTACGATCCCGAGACCCGCGGCGGCAACACCCCCGACGGACGCAAGGTGCGCGGCACCATCCACTGGGTAGACGCGAACAACGCCCTCGACGCGACCTGCAACCTGTACGATAACCTCTTCACCGTACCCGATCCCGAGGCGGACGGCAGAGACTTCCTCGAGTTCATCAACCCCGATTCGCTCAAGGTGGTCGACGGCTGCAAGGCTGAGAAGGCCATTGCCGACTTTGAGGCTCCGGCTTACTTCCAGTTCATGCGCACGGGCTACTTCTGCATCGACCCCGACAGCACTAAAGATAAGATGATCTTCAACCGCTCCGTCAGCTTAAAGGACGGCTTCAAGAAAAGGTAAAACATGAAGAAACTTATTACCCTTATGTTGATCGGACTGCTCTGCATAACTGCAGCGGCATGCTCCGGCATACAGAAAACCGCAACGACCGACTCCGCAGCGACATCCGACTCCGCAGCGACATCCGACTCCGCTCAGACATCCGAGCCGGAGGATCTGGTCGTCAGCGAGAAGTATTATAACGTCTACGCTTACGACGAGAAGGATCCCGATAAAAAGGCGCAGGACACCGTGACCGCCTACGAATACGAATTTGACAGCGAGGGTCATCCGACAAAAACTACTGCTAAAAGAGACGGTAAGGTCGAGATGACCAAAGAGACGGAGTATAACGCCGCCGGAAATATCGTCAAGCAGACAGTCTTTGATGCCGACGGCATCAAAACCTCTGTCACATCGTACGAATATGACGGCAACAACAAAACGAAGCTCGTCGCCTATAACGCCGACGGCAAAGTCAGCTCCGAGCTGACCTATAGTTATGACGAAAAGGGATACCTGATCGAGGAGCATTATCGAGCCGACGATTATTCGTATACGATCAAATATGAGAATGACGAAGACGGCAAAGCGCTCACCTCAACGCAATCGGATGAAAACGGCAGCGACATGATGAAAACCACTTATAAGTACGACAGCGACGGCCGTTTGATCTGTGAGAGCCGCAGCTACGGCTTCGGCGCCGCTGCATCCGGTTTATCCGAATCCGAATATGAATATGACGACAGAGGCAACATTGTCAAAGAGGTATGTCATGACGGCGACGGCGGTATCCTGTATTCCTACGACCGCGTCTACAAAACCGTCAGGGAACTGAGCGGTAAGTGAAATAAAAATCATCCGTATATAAATCAAACTCCCGAAGCATGATCGCTTTGGGAGTTGTTTTTGTATCTTAATTCGGTTGAGATTGCCACAGCCTCGACACAAGTGTCTCGACACGAGTGTCCCGACACGCGTGTCGAGGACTTCGCAATGACAATTTATAATAAAAACGCACGCGTCAATTCACCAGTGCGCTTATCGCGGCGCTGACGACGGGGGTCGCGGCGTCGATACCGTAGCCGCCCTCGACCACCACAGCGGCGAAGGCGTAGGGATGCGCGTCGTCCTCGGTGAAGCCGACGAACCACGCCGTGGGCTCCTTACCCTCGCCGACCTCGGCGGTACCTGTCTTGGCGCAGAAGTTCAGCCCTGCAAGGCTGACCCCTCTGAACGAGTACGAATCTGCGGAGCCCTTCATCAGCTCGCGGACTCTCGCGGCAGAATCCGACGACATCATATCCGTGTCGGGAGCCTTGTTCACGGCTATTCCCAGCTTGTTGAGCAGCTTGCCGTCGTCCTTGACGATGTAGGGCGAGGTCGCCTTGCCGGAGTTGGCTACCGAGGAGCAGACCATCGCCATGAACAGCGGATTCGCGAGGTCCTCCGCCTGACCGATGCCCGACCACGCGAGGGTGTTCTCGTTCGCGTTGACGCCGTCGTAGTGGCTGGTCGCGATCGGTATGTCGCTCATGCGGAAGTCCGGGTTATTGAAGCCGAGCCTGTCGGCGGTCTCCTGCATCTTTGCGCCGCCTACCTGCAGGGCGATATTCGCAAAAGCGCAGTTGCAGGAGTTGGCGAACGCCTCGTTGAACGTCTGCGTACCGTGGGCGTACTCACAGGTGATGGGGTTGCCGCCGATGTCCACGGAGCCCTCGCAGGTGAAGGTCTGCGAATATATATCCGGGATATTCTCGACTGCGGCGGTAGCAGTGATTATCTTGAATACTGAGCCGGGGGTGAAGGCGGACGACACGACGTTATCGAGATAAACGCCGTCGTACTCGTCCTCGTTATCCTCGGTTATCTCGGGAGGATCGGCGGGATCGTAGCTCGGTGCGCTGACGTCGCACAGAACCTCGCCGGTCTTGTAATTGTAGACCACGCACGCGCCCTTGTGACCGTTCAGCGCAGCGTAAGCCGCGCGGCAGGAGGCGGAATCGACCGTCAGGGTAACGTCGCTGTTCGGGCGTAGGGATTCGGGCAAGCCTAAGCCCAGAACAAAGCTGTAGCCTGTCAGATCGGTGCGGTAACGGCTCTGTATGGCCGTAGAGATATTCAGCGAGTTATCACCGACCGCATGGAGCAGAGCCTCACGCGTGAGAGCATCGTCGCTGTAATATCTGGTGTCGTTCTCGCTGTAGGCGAGCAGCATACCGTCGCGGTCGTAGATCCTGCCTGCCTTGGCAAGACCGCCTGACGCAGCCATGTGACCGTTGAAGGGCTGCTGCACCCACTCGTTGTTGTAGATGATCACACGCGCGCCGAGGAAGATCATGCCCGCGAGCAGCGCGAAGGTGACGAACCACACGATCAGCGAACGAGTCATTATTCGTTTCATGCGGCGACACCCCGCCTTCTCAGAGCATTTGACGGCACACGGCGCTTAGCGGCATAGGTGCGCTCGTCTGCGGCCTTGATGAACGCCAGCAGACCCCAGCACGAGATCATGGACGAGCCGCCTGCGGACAGGAACGGCAGCGTAACGCCGGTGAGCGGAAGTATATCGGTGATGCCGAAGATGTTCAGCGCCGTCTGAACCACCATCAAGCCGGCGGCACAGCACGCGGATATAGCGTAGAAGGACGATCTCGAGCGCGTGGTGATGGCTCTGGCATAGAACGCCAGCGCGATGATCGAAGCCGCTACTGCAAAGGCTATGATCAGCCCCATCTCCTCGGATATCAGACCGAATACGAGATCGGACTCGGATGCAAAAACATATTTCAGGTAGCCGTTGCCCACGCCTACGCCGAACAGACCGCCCGACGCCATATAGGTCATAACGCGCACCTGCTGATAGCCGCCGCTGTCCTGAGTGTGCTCCCACACGTGTCCCCATGCGGAGAAACGGTCGGCTACATACGGCTTGATATTCAGCACGATGAACACGGCGAACGCGGCTGCGGCAAGCGCGAGGATGATGGTCTTGAAGTCGCCGGAACGCATGAACGCGATGAGCAGGAAGGTCGCGAAGAAGATCAGCGCGGTACCGAAATCGCCCATCAGCGCGAGAGCGCCGACGCATATCGCAGAGAAGCCGATGAAGAGGAAGAAGTTCTGCCTCGTCTGCAATTTATCCAAAGCCGCGGCTCCGACAAAGATGAACGCGACCTTGACGAACTCGGAGGGCTGTACGCTTATGCCGCCGATGCTTATCCAGTTGGCGGCGCCGTTGGTCACCCTGCCGAAGAGGATGTTCACAGCCAAAAGTCCGACGGCGGCGATCATGATGTAGATTCGCCACGAATTCACCCTGTCTGGATCCTCGATGAACTTCACGATTATCGCAAAGACGATCATGCCGATAGCCATGGCTATGAGCTGGACTACGGCTGAGCGTACCTCCTGCCGCACGAGCAGCAGCACGCTGATGCCCGACAAAAAGCACGCAAGAGCCTCCAGCTCGAAGTTCACGCGGTTCAAAGCGTATGAAGAAATGCAGAAGAACGTCCACATCACTATCTCCATAGCGCCGAATATGTACAGCGGTACAAAGTCCTGTATTTCGTTTGAGAAGCACGCCTCCACCGCCATGAAAAGGTGGAAGAACGTGATGAGTATCATCAGCTTATAGGGCTTGAGGCTGCCCTTGTCGGACGCCTTGGAGAAGAACCACGACGGGCGCAGACGCTCCTGATACTCGTCGCCGCGCTTTAACACGAAGGTCGTGTTGCCGACGGTGATCTCGTCGTCGATGATGACCTTGGTGCGCTCTTTGCACTCTTCGCCGTTGACGTAGGTGCCGAACTTGGAGCCGATATCGGATACGAACCAGCCCTCCTTACGACGGAGCAGCACGCAATGGTCGCGCGATACGCTGATATCAGACACGCGGATATCCGAGCCCTTGGAGCGACCGATGGAGTTCTCCCAGAACAGGACGGGTATCTTCTGCCCCGTATCCTTTATCTGTAAGGTAACGAGGGGCTTTTCGGGCCGTCTGTGGCGGCGCGCCGCCGCAAAGCACTGGTACACAATCACCAGCGCGTAAATGGACAGCAGTATCCTCAGCACGATTACCGATACATCGAGAATGATCTGTAGATTGATACGCCTCACCTCCTAATATGTATACATATATAATTTTACTATACAGCGAGCTAAAAGTCAAATCAACGATTTGTTAACAATCGTATGTTATGTTGATATCCAACTGTCAATGAAATGACGTCGGTGATATCCGGCACGGAGCCGCATACGCGGCGTTTGTCATTGCCTTTGTCATTGTCTTTTTCTTTATCTTTTTATTCTTTATCTTTGTCTTTATCTTGGTGCCTGTTGTGACAAAAGACCACAATTGTGCTTATCAGTCTGTTCGCAGTGTCCTCTCCGAAACGACAACTGTTTTTCGACAGAATAAAGCGGCAGAGCCAAACCCTGCCGCCGATG
>ONPE01000048.1 GCA_900319615.1 uncultured Eubacteriales bacterium | reverse complement strand
TGAATCCCTGCCCCGTCGTCGGAGCGGAGTACTCCTGCCGTAAGCTCTATCTACGCTCTTCCTAAAAACAGTCCTCAGGACTGTTTTTACCCGCAACAGAAACGACTTCGCGTTTCTTTTGCGGGCACGGTCGCCTTCGATCCCGTCCGTTTCCACAAAGCTCAGGTTATAAAACAAGGACACACTTTTGGTGTGTCCTTGTTTTATAATATGGTGGAGACGGACGGGATCGAACCGTTGACCTCTTGAATGCCATTCAAGCGCTCTCCCAGCTGAGCTACGCCCCCGAAGCAGTATTATATTACCACATCTTTTTGAATAATGCAAGCAAAATTTTGAAAAATCATTATTTTTCATTTTGCATACGCAATGCAATACTGTTTTCCGATAAAATGAACAATATTCGGCAATCGGTTGAGATTGCCACAGCCCCGACACGCGTGTCGGGGCTTCGCAATGACAATTATTAAAAAACTTTATGAATCGATCTGCCAATCCTTTATGTCCTTTACTTCGTTGTACATACGTACATAGCTTTCGTGGCGCGACTTGGGGATATCGCCTCTCTCTACCGCTTCTATCACCCTGCAGCCCTGCTCGCACAGGTGGTTGCAGGAGTTGAACTTGCACGTGCCGAAATACTCCTCGAACTCAGGGAACGCGAACTTCAGCTCATCCTTGCGTATGAGCTCGAAGCGCTCGATATCGACGGTGGAGAAGCCGGGGGTATCGGCGATATAGCCGCCGTGCCTCTTGAACAGCTCTACGGTGCGCGTGGTGTGGCGGCCTCTGCCGAGCTTATCGCTTATCTCGCCGGTCTTGAGCTCGAGGTCGGGGAACAGCGCGTTGAGCAGCGTGCTCTTCCCTACCCCCGAATTTCCGCAGAAGGCGGTGACCTTGTCTTTGAGCACAGCCTTGATGTCCTCGATGCCGCGGTTATCGACGCAGGAGAATTCAAACGCCGGTATGTCCACCTTGCGATAGACGTCTATCAGCTCTTTTGCCGAGCCGAGGTCGCTTTTTGAGAAGACCACGATCGGGGTGATACCCTTGGATACGGCGGCGGCGGTCATCTTGTCTATGAGATACAGATTTGCGGCGGGCTCCCTGACGGAGCTGACTATCATCAGGTTATCGAGATTGGCGAGCGCCGGTCGGACGAGCGAATTCTTCCGCTCATGCACGCGCTCGATGGAGCAGTAGCCGTCGGCTGGGACGGTGATATCGACATGATCGCCCACCAGCGGAGTAGTACCGCGCTTGCGAAAAACTCCGCGCGCTTTACATTCATAAACGCCGTCGGCGGCCTCCGTATAATAGAAGCCGCCTGTTATTTTTATAATGATTCCGGTTTTATGAGCCATAGACGTCACTGAGCATACTCCTGATTGTAGTCGGTATATTCGGGTTCAACGGGAGGAGCCTCGGTCACGGGGGGATCGGTCGGCGTTTCGGTGGGAGGCTCGAACGGATATGTGTTGACCACATCGACCTTGCCCGTATCGTAGGTTATCTTATACTCGCGATAATCCTTGTCGTTGAGGAGCACTACGACCTTGGCGTCGTCCTTGACCTTGACGTCGATCATCATATTGGGGTTGTAGATGGGCACGACGGTCTTGCTGTAGGACTCGTTGACCTCGCCGTCGATGAGCACCTTGACCTTGACCTCCTTATCGTAATCAGCCGGGAGATCTACGGTCACGGTCACGGTCTTCTCGGTATTGTCGCCCTTGGCGCAGATGATGGCGATCGGATAATCAGCCGCGACCTCGCTGCCCTGCATGGGGTTCTGGCGCACGACTTCATCCTTGCCCGCCTTGGCTTCGTCATCATACTTCACCTCATAGTCGGTGAAGCCTGCCTCTTTGAGTATCTGCTCCGCCTCCTTAGCCGTGTAGCCCTTGAGCGACGGCACCTTTATCTTGGGCTTTGTGATGCCCTTGGAAACGAAGACATATACGGTGGAACCGAGCTTGACCTCGGTGCCTACGGGAGGATATACGGAATCGACCTTCTCGGCGGTCTGCTCGCTCTCGACATACAAAAGCTTGGGCACGAGGTTAAAGCTCTTGATGTGCTCGACGATCTCCTCGCTGCCTATGGAAGAGTTGATATAAGGCACGGTGACGCTCGCGTCGGAGGAGTTGACGGTCAGCTTGATGTTTGAGCCTTCCTTCATCTTCTTGGAACCGCCTGCGGGACTTTGCTCGATGATGGTATCGGCAGGGATATCGTCGCTGTAACGGCTCTCATACGTAAAGGCGAACTGTCCGTTGTTCTTGGCGTTGGCGTCGGAGACGGTCATGCCGACGAAATCGGGCACCTCGACCTCCCTGGGCTGAGAGGACATATACCCCTGGAAGAGGGCGAGACCTCCGAAAACGACCAGAGCTATGACCGCAGCCAGGATAACGCCCTTGATAGCCGAGAGAGCAGGGCTGCGAACGGGGATATCCTCGTCGTAGGGAGCGCCCTCGATCTTGTCGTCGGGCTCCTCATACTGGGGCTTAGCCTTCTGCTTCTTTACGTGCTGTTCGTTGGAAGAATGTGAACGCTTCTCGGAAGCGTAGTGATAATTGAAGCGGATAGACGGGTTGAGGCGGAAGCGCTCGATATCGCTGAGCATCTCGACCGCGGAGTGATATCTGTCCTTGGGGTTCTTCTGCATCGCCTTGATGGTGATCTCTTCGAGACCCTCGGGGATATCGGGGTTGATGTCGCGCGGACGCTTGGGCTTAGCCTGCAGCTGCATGAGAGCTACGGATACGGCGGAGTCGCCGTCGAAGGGCAGGGTGCCGGTGAGCATCTCGTACATCATGACGCCCACGGAGTAGATGTCGGTCTTGCCGTCGGTCTTCTCGCCTCTCGCCTGCTCGGGCGCGATGTAGTGCACGGAGCCTATCGCCTGCTCGGTCATGGTGCGCGTGGCGTTGGAGGAAAATCTCGCGATGCCGAAGTCGGTGACCTTGATGGTGCCGTCCTGCAGCAGCATGATGTTGTGCGGCTTGATGTCGCGGTGGACGATGCCGTTCTCATGCGCGTGCTGGAGAGCCTTCAATATCTGCGTGGTGAGGTGGACGGTCTCTTTCCAGTCGAGCACCTTCTGCATATCTATATACTCTTTGAGGGTGATGCCGTCGATGTACTCCATGACGATATACTGGATCATATCGCCGAAGCTGACGTCGTATACGCGCACGATGTTGGGGTGATTGAGCACGGCGATAGCCTTGCTCTCGTTCTTGAAGCGGCGTATAAAGTCCTCGTTATCCAAAAACTCGTCCTTTAGTATCTTTATCGCGACCTCGCGCGCGTCGATGGTGTCGTAGCAGTGATAAACGTTAGCCATGCCGCCGACGCCGATGAGCTCGCGTATCTCATATCTGCCGTCGAGTTTTTTACCGGTATACTTATCCATAGTTCTCACTCCTTAATATATGACCGTCACGGTGATGTTGTCGTGACCGCCATGTCGTTTAGCTATTTCGACAAGTGTATCTATCATCAGCTCGCCGTCGAACTCTTCAACGGTACGCACCATGTCAGCCTTGCTGACGTAGTTGGAAAGACCGTCGGAGCAGATCAGCAGGGTGTCGCCCTGATCGAACTCAGCCTCGATATAGTCGATATGTACGTCGTGGGAGACGCCCAGCGCACGTGTTATCAGGTTTTTGTTGGGATGCTTCATCGCCTGCTCGGCGGTGATCTCACCTCGGCGAACCATCTCCTGCACCAGAGAGTGATCCTCGGTTATCTGGAGTATCTTGCCGTCGCGTATCGAATAGGTACGGCTGTCGCCCACATGGACGACATGGACGATATCTCCGCGCACGAGGACAAGATCGCAGGTGGTGCCCATACCGGCGAGGTCGGGGTCGTCCATAGCCATCTTGTAGACGGCGAGATTAGCTCCCGACACGGCGGATGTAAGGACGTCGGCGATCTGTTCGCTGTCCATATCCTCGTTGAATTCGCGTCCGATGTACTCGGTGATGTAGTTGACAGCAGTGGAGGATGCGGTCTTGCCGCCCTGAGCTCCTCCCATACCGTCGCACACTACCGCCCAGACGCAGTCGGATGATATGACCGAGTATGCGGAGCTGTCCTGGTTCTCTTTACGGACAAGCCCTATATCTGTTTTTGAAAACACTTCCACGTCATACATCCCCTTTCGTAAAATTTCTCTTGAGCTGTCCGCAGGAGGCGTCGATATCCGAGCCTAAGGTGCGTCGGACGGTGGCGTTCACTCCGTATCCGGACAGTATATCTGCAAAGGCGTGCTGCCTTTTTATCGAGCTTTTCTTATATCCCGCTCCCGTGACGTTGTTCACGGGTATCAGGTTGACATGACAGAGAAGACCCTTTAGTAATGAAGCGAGCTTTCTCGCGTTCTCGTCGGAGTCGTTCTCGCCGTCGATAAGCGCGTACTCGAAGGTGATCCTTCGGTTCGTCTTGTCGACGTAATACCGCGCAGCCTTCATCAGCTCGGCTACGGGGTATCTTTTGTTGACAGGCATCGTCCTTGACCTTGCCTCGTCGTCGGGCGCATGGAGGGATATCGACAAGCCTGTCTGCAATTGAAGATCGGCAAAGTCGTATATCCTCGGCACGATGCCGCAGGTGGATACGGTGATGTGCCGCATCCCGATATTAAGCGAATCCTCGCTCGACACGAGCCTGAGGAATCGTATCACGTTATCGTAGTTATCGAACGGCTCGCCCATGCCCATAAGGACTACGTTTGAGATCCGCTCTTTACAGTCGAGCTCGGCAGAGCGTATCTGGGCGACCATCTCGGACGCCGTCAGCGAGCGTGAAAAGCCGCTCATACCGGTGGCGCAGAAGGTGCAGCCCATCTTACAGCCGACCTGCGAGGATATGCAGATCGTCCTGCCGTGATGATAGCTCATGAGCACACCCTCGACATACTCGCCGTCGTACAGCCTGAAAAGATACTTGACGGTGTCGTCGATCTTTGAATGTTGAGCGCGTACTATATCCGCACAGGCAAGATAAGCCTCGGCTTTCAAGAAATCGCGGAGCTTCTTCGGTATGTTGGTCATATCGTCAAAGGACGAGGCGTCCTGCTTTATCCACTGCAGCACCTGCTTTGCGCGGAACTTTTCAAAGCCGTTATCTGTCAGGTATGCGGTGAGCTCAGTGAGGTTCATCGACTTGATATCCGTCATGACGATACCCTCCTGATCTTTGCGATAAAGAAGCCGTCGGTGTCGTAAACACCCGGCAGAAGAGTCAGACAATTGTCGTCCTCTTCGATCTGTCTTTTGATACCGTCGGGCAGCTCGAGAGGCTCCGGGATATAATCCGGATGCTCTGTGAGGAAGCGCTCGACGAGCTCGTGATTTTCGGCTTTCCTGAGCGTACAGGTGGAGTAGACCAAAACGCCATCTGTGGGCAGATTCGCTGCACTCACACACAATATACTGTATTGCAACTTCGTCAAGATGTCAATATTTGTGTCTGTTTTGTAACGAATTTCGGGCTTTCTTCTCAGTATACCGAGCCCGGAGCACGGGACGTCGCACAGTATCCTGTCGCAGGACGGGAGCTCTGACTCTTGCGACGCGTCGCGAACGGCGGTATCTATTATATCTATACCGAGCCTTTTCGCGCCTGATCTTATCAAACTCAGCTTATGCTCGTGTACGTCGTAGGAAAAGACCTTTCCCCTGTTCCCCATGCGGATAGCCGAGTAAAAAGACTTGCCTCCCGGCATACATCTGCGACAGCTTCACCGGGCTTTGCGCCGAGCAGCTCCGCACACAGCTGAGAAGCAGCGTCCTCGACAAAGAACTGACCCGAGATGAACTGCGGGATCTTTTCAAGCGAGCCGGTGCTGCTCAGCTTGAGGGAGTTTTCGAGGAAGGGTATCTCCTCAACTTTTACCCCCTGCTCCTTCAATCTGCGCATCAGGGTGCGCTTGTCGGTTTTGAGGGTATTGACGCGGACGGTCACGGGCGGTCTGCCGATAAAGCCTGAGAGTATTTTTTCGGTAAGCTCGGCGCCGTAATCGGCGATGAAGCCCTCAACCAAGCTCTCGGGGCAGGAATACACGACCGAAAGATATCTGACGGTATCCGACTTATCGGGCAGGGTGTACGTTTTATCTGCGCGAACCATATTACGAAGGATCGCGTTGACGAAGCCGCTGCTCTTGTGCAGCCCGAGGCGCTTGCAGAGCTTTACGCTCTCGTTCACGGCGGCGCTGTCGGGCACCTTGTCCATATATATCAGCTGATACACGCCGAGATACAGGACTATCAGAGTCTTTTTCTCGATCTTCTTTATTCGGATGGATGAATACCGGCGGATGATGTACTCGAGGGTGAGCTTGCGCTCGAGCACTCCGTACACCAGAGCGGACAGGAACGAAACGTCAACTCCGCTGAGCTTTTCATCCCTCACGGCATTGTTTAAAGCTATGGCTGAATAAGCGTCCTCATAAAGCACGCGGTAAAGCACCTTATACGCGATGTATCTTACGTCAGCCATATTTTTTCTCTTTCTTTGATTTAATGAGTTACAGTATCGTTTAAAATACTGTAATTACAATGATAATTATTCCTTATCTTCTATTGCGGCTGTTGGCTATCAGAAGCAATCTGAGCAGCTGAGCTACCGCGGAGGCAGCGGAAGCTACGTAGGTCATAGCGGCCGCGGAGAGCACCTTTTTGGCGCCGTCGTACTCTTCCTCGTTGAGCATACCGGTCTCTTTGATTATCTTGAGCGCTCTTGACGAGGCGTTGAACTCTACGGGCAGGGTTATCAGGGTGAACAGTACCGAAGCCGAGAACAGCACGATACCGATGGTGATGACGAAATTGTACTTTGCAGGCAGCAGCATACCTACGAGCAGGAATATCCAGCTCAGCTTGGAGCCGAAGTTCGCTACGGGCACGATGGCGGAGCGGATCTTGTTGGGGATATATCCCTCGGCGTGCTGGCAGGCGTGACCTGCCTCGTGACAGGCTACGCCGACAGCCGCTACGGTGGTCTGACCGTAGACCGGCTCCGAGAGTCGGATGACGTTAGAGCGCGGATCGAAGTGGTCGGTCAGGCTGCCGCTTACGGCTTCTATCCTCACGCCTGTTACGCTCTTTGACGATAGCAGCTGATGAGCCGCCTGAGCGCCGGACAAGCGACGTGAATTCTGTATCTGCGAATACTTGCTGAACGTGCTCTTTACCCTCGCGCTGCAGATCAGCGAGATGATAAAGCACGGCAGCATAAATACTAAATACGTCCAGTCATAATATAACAATCCCATGTCAGTCTCCTATTCTGTCACCGTTTTTAAGCGGATGACCTATCAAAAATGTCTTTGCGTCCATGCGCTTCTTGCCCTCGAGCTGCAGCTCACGGATGATGACCGAGCCCTCGCCGCAGGCGACGGTGAGCGGATCGGTATTTATGATAGTACCGATATCGCCGCCTTTGTCACAGGGCGAGGTGCGGTATATCTTGAGTCTTTTGCCGTGCAGGGTCGTCTGCGCTATCGGCCAGCTGTACAGACCTCTTACGAGATCGTGCACCTCTTTGCCGCTTTTGCTCCAGTCGATAACTGCCGTGCTCTTGTCGAGCATGGGAGCGTAGGTCGCGAGGCTGTCGTCCTGCTTTACCGGGGAAAGCTCTCCCCTTTCGATCTTATCGAGCGCTTCGACGATCATCTGCGCGCCTAAGTCGGAGAGCTTATCAAACATACTCTCGGCTGTGTCGTCGATACCTATCGGGACGGACTTTACATACAGCATATCGCCGGTATCAAGGCCCTCGTTCATCTGCATGACGGTCACGCCGGTCTGTGTATCGCCGTTGATCACCGACCACTGTATCGGGGCTGAGCCGCGGTACTTCGGCAGCAGCGAAGCGTGGACGTTTATACAGCCGTACTCAGGGCAATCAAGTATATCGGGCGGCAGTATCTTGCCGTAAGCCGCTACGACTATCGCGTCGGGCTGATGCTCTTTGATGATCTCCAATGCCGAGCCGTCCCTGAGCGTCTTCGGCTGAAAGACGGGTATGCCGAGCTCTGCTGCCTTGACCTTTACCTCGGGAGGGGTGAGCTCCTGCTTCCTGCCTCTGGGCTTATCGGGCTGGGTGAACACCGCCGTGACCTCATGACCTGCATCGACGATGCTTGTAAGGCACGGCACGGCGAAATCGGGCGTGCCCATGAATATTATCTTCATCAGTCTTCTTCTCTCATTTCACGCAATTCTTCTTCGCTTAGCATACGCTCGACCTTCGACTTGAAGAGTATGCCGTCGAGGTGGTCGAACTCATGACACATAGCCTGAGCGAAGAGCTCGTCGCCCTCGACCTCGCAGAGGTTGCCGTCGCGGTCATTGAACTGAGCCTTAACGTGCATGGGGCGCTTGATGATGCCGAACTCGCCGGGGCAGCTGAGGCAGCCCTCCTGCACCTCCTGCTCGCCGTCTGCTTCGACGATGACGGGGTTGATGAACTCTATGGGGCCGTCGCCGACGTTGATGATGCATACGCGGCGCATGACGCCCACCTGCGGAGCGGCAAGACCAACGCCGCCGGATTCTTCGAGAGTCTCGATCATGTCGTCGATAAGCTGCCAGAGCTTTTTATCAAATTTTTCTACCGGGCGGCACTTTTTAGCGAGTATAGGGTCGCCCTCTTTTACTATGTTGCGTAAAGCCATATTTTGCTCCTGATTAATTCTGTTTTGTATCTCCCTACGGTCAATCAATTAATGCAATCCCTCAGTCAGCTTTCGCTGACAGCTCCCTTTACACAAGGGAGCCTTTTTAAGGAAGCCTTAAAAGTAAGCATTTTCTATATTATAACGACAGCGGATCCATGTCCGCATACACCGTAACGCTGCCAAAGTCGCGTATCGAGGCGAAATCCGCGAGCATACGACCGAGCATCTCCCTGAACCGGGAGTCGTTGCGGCATTTTAATATCAATTTGAATCTGTATTTATTGCTGATCTTGAACACGGCTGCCTGCGACGGCCCCAGTACCCTGAGGGGGATATCGGGATACTCCGCCTGTATCAGCCCGGTCATCCGATCGGTAAAGGCGAATGCGGCGGCCTCTGCGAGCTTGGCGCTCTGCGCCACAAAGCCCACCATGCAGATGGACGCGAACGGCGGATAAAGCATAGCCTTTCTTATGCCGATCTCGGCGTTATAGAAAGCGTCGTAATCCTGAGCGGCAGCCAGATGGATTATCGGGTTCTCGGGCGTGTAGGTCTGGATGATAGCCCTGCCCTTGTCGCTGCCTCTGCCGGACCGGCCGACCACCTGAGTCAGCAGCGAGAAGGTGTTCTCATAGCTGCGGTAATCGTCGAGATACAGCATACGGTCGGCGTTGAGCACGCCCACCAGAGTTACGTTGGGGAAATCGAGCCCCTTTGCGACCATCTGCGTACCGACGAGGATATCATACTCGCCGTTTGCGAATGCGCTCAGCTTCTTCTCGTGAGAAGAGCGCGTCATAGTGGAATCGGTATCCATACGCAGTATCCTCGCGCCGGGGAAGATCTCGGCTATCTCGACCTCCGCTCGCTGTGTGCCGGTGCCGGATAATCTCAGGCTGTGGCTGCGGCAGGTCGGGCACTCTGTTCTGTAGGGCACCGAATATCCGCAGTAGTGGCACATCAGGCGGTTGTTTGCGCTGTGGTAGGTCAGCGAGATAGAGCAGTTCGGACAGGTGAGCGGCTCCTTGCAGCTGTTGCAGGTGACGAAGGAATTGTAGCCCCGGCGGTTCAGCAGCAGGATGCTCTGCTTGCCTGTGTCGAGATTCTCTTCGATATTCTGCAGCAGGATGCTCGAAAAGGCGCTTGTGTTGCCTGTCTGGAGCTCCTCGTTCATATCGGCGATGACTACGTCCGGCAAGGTTGCCGAGCCGTAGCGATTTTTCAATACGTGCTTATGATAATGCCCCGTCTGAGCGTAATAATATGTTTCTACGCTCGGGGTAGCCGACGACAGCAGCAGCAGCGCCTTGTGGTAGGAGCTGCGGAACTTCGCGAGCTCCTTGGCGTTGAAGCGCGGCTTGGACTCGGATTTATACGTGTGCTCCTGCTCCTCGTCGACAACTATCAGACCGAGGTTTTTGAACGGAGCGAATATCGCCGAGCGCGTACCTATGGCTATCTTGGCTATACCGCGGCTGACGCGCTTGTACTCGTCGAGGCGCTCGCCGAGTGATAAGGCGCTGTGGAAAACCGCGACCTTATCGCCGAAGCTCGCGCGGAACAGCGCTATCAGCTGAGGGGTCAGCGCTATCTCGGGCACCATCACGATGACGTCCCTGCCGTCAGAGACGGCGCGCTCGATCAGCTTGAAGAACACCGAGGTCTTTCCCGAGCCGGTGATGCCGTACAGCAGGCTGACCTCGGGCGTGTCGCTCTCATACAGCGCGCACAGTTCATCATAGGCTTTTTGCTGTTCGGGTGTCAGATTGACTTCACGCTTATGAGATACCTGCGACTTCGGGATTCTAAAAACCTCGTCGTCGAAATACTCCGCGAGACCCTTTTTGACGAGGGTATCGGGCACCGAGGTCGTGACGCCGGTGTAGTAGCAGACCTCTTTGACCGAGGCTGAGCCGACAGTGGACAAAAGGTCGATGACGCTCTCCTGCTTTGTGCTGAGCTTCATACCGCCGACAAGCGTTTCGCAATCATCGGACAGGCGGATCATCTTCACGGTCTTGTCGCCTATCCTGCGAAAGGACGCGTCGCTTTTACACAGGATACCGTCGGCTTCCATCTCGTCGAGCACAGCAGAGTCGGCATAGCCGAGCTCATTGAGCAGGGCGTACTTCTCAGCCTTATTGCCCTTTGAGCGGATCAGGGTAACGATCCGGCGCTGTTCGTCGCTCAGATCATAAAAGCGATCCCCGAGAGCCTCGCTGACGGAATACTCCTGCGACAGGCGGTAGTTGATACCGGCGGGCAGCATAGCCTTGACAGCGTCGTAATAGGTGCAGAAGCAATGCGACCGCATGAAGCCGCACAGCCTGAGCATCTCGTCGCTGAGCACCGGCTCTTCATCGAGCAGCTCGGAAATATCCTTGAGCTCAGAGCCTTCGGATTCACCGATATCGAGCACTATGCCCTGCCGCCTCGAGTTGCCTCTGCCGAACGGCACGACTACCCTGCAGCCGGGTTGTACCGCCAAGCCGTCGGGTATGCGGTATGAGAAACGGCGGTCAAAATGGTAAAGCGCGTTCTCGACCGCGACATAAGCGATATTTCGGGACATCAGCCCTCTTTATCCTCTTCCTCGAGGATATTGTATTTGTGGTTTTTGAAATCCTCTATAGCGAGCAGGACGGGCTTTTCATCGGTGATGACGCCCTCCTCCTTGAACTCGTCGGCGATCTCTCTGGCGCGCCTGGCGACGCCGATGACCAAAGCGTAACGGCTCTCCTTGCCGTTCAGCATATCGTCTAAAGATGCTCTTTTCATTATTATCTACTCCTTTATTATTTGGATTTAATATCAGAAATGATGGACAGTACCTCCGCAGCGGCTCTGTCGACATCGTCGTTGATGACTATATAATCGAACTCGCTCTCATACTCATGCTCCTTGCGGGCGGTACGGAGCCTCTCTTCTATCACCTCGGGGCTCTCGGTGCCTCGTCCCTCAAGACGGAGCCTGAGCTCCTCGAACGACGGCGGAGCTATGAATATGCTCACGCACTCGGGATACGCCCTCTTGACCTGCAAAAAGCCCTTGACCTCGATCTCGAGCATAACGTCGAGACCCTCGTCGAGCATACGGAACAGCGGCTCCTTGGGGGTGCCGTATTTGTTGCCGACATACTCGGCGTGCTCAAGAAAGCCGTCGTTGGCTATGAGCTCGTCAAAGCGCTCGTGGGTAACGAAATAATACTCGCGCCCGTCCTGCTCGCCCGCTCTGGGCGCTCTTGTGGTAGCAGAGATCGAGAGCCTGAGATTCGGGTCGGAGGCGAGCAGCTTCTTCATTATCGTGCCCTTGCCTACTCCCGAAGCGCCGGTGTATACTATCAGTAAGCCTTTATTCTTCATCGCTTTCCTCCATACGCGCCGCTATGGTCTCTACAGTCAGAGCCGAGAGCACAATGTACTCGCTGTCGGTGATGATGACAGCCTTGCACTTTCGCCCGTAGGTAGCGTCGATAAGCGTGGACGCAGCCTTGCTCATCTGGACGATACGCTTTATCGGGGCTGACTCGGGGCTGACGACCGAGACGATCTTGGCGGTGTTGACAACGTTGCCGAAGCCGATATTGACAAATCTCATATCACTCAATGTTCTGCACCTGCTCGCGGATCTTCTCGAGCTCGCCCTTGATCTCGACGACCTTGTGCGCAAGCTGAGAGTCGTTTACCTTGGAGCCGATGGTGTTGGCTTCCCTGTTCATCTCCTGCACGATGAAGTCGAGCTTCCTGCCGACGGGAACATCGGATTCGAGGAACATCTTCATCTGATCGAAGTGTGAGCGGAGCCTCACGGTCTCTTCATCTACGGCGACCTTATCGGCGAATATCGCCGCCTCGGTAAGGATGCGCTGCTCATCTATGCTGGTGCTCTGCAAGACCTCGCTGAGCTTGGCATAGAGCCTGTCGCGGTACTCCTGCACCGTGACGGGCGAACGCTCCTCTATCTCGCCTACGATGTTGATGATGGTCTCGGCACGGCTGAGGATATCGGCGCGCAGCTTCTCGCCCTCCGCCTGTCTCATGGCGATGAAATGCTCCAAAGCCTCGTCAACGGCGACCTTTACGTCGTTGAAAACAGCCTCTTCATCAGCAGGCGGTCTGGATATCTGGAAGATATCGCCGAAGCGTGAAAGCGCGGATACCGATATATCGTCGGTGATCCCGTATTCCTGAGCCATGGTGCGCATGGCGTCGATATAGCCCTTTGCGAGCGGCTTGTTCAGCTCTACCTCAACGGCGTTATCGTCGGTCTCGGTGACGGATACGTACATATCCACCTTGCCGCGGCTGACCCTTGCGCCGACGTATTTCTTGAGCCTGTCCTCCAAAAAGCTGCAGCCTCTTGTTGTACGGCACGAGAACTCAAAGTAGCGGTGATTCACGCTCTTGATCTCTACGATGATATCGCGCGTGCCGACCGATTTCTCGGCTCTGCCGAAGCCGGTCATGGACATCAACAAGCAAATTCCCCCTTTGCTTCATTATTTATAAGTTATTCTAACATTATTCGAAGGATTCTACAAGGGATAAGTTACAAAATTGTAACTATTATTTTCAAAAGCTCTTTCTTGTGCTATATTATATTGGTTAAATCAAAACAAAGGAATGATAAAACAATGTCTGGACACAATAAATGGAGCACTATCAAGCAGAAAAAGGGCAAGAACGACGCAGCCAGAGCCAAGGTCTTCACCAAGATCGGCAGAGAGCTCATGGTAGCTATCCGCGACGGCGGCAGCGCCGACCCCAACGTCAACTCCAAGCTCAGGGACTGCATCGCAAAGGCGAAGGCAGCCAACGTACCCAACGACAATATCGACCGCATCATCAAGAAGGCTCAGGGCGGCGAGACCGCGAATTATGAGGCTGTTACATACGAAGGCTACGGCCCCAGCGGCGTTGCAGTAATCGTAGAGGCTCTCACCGACAACCGCAACCGTACCGCCGGCGAGGTCAGACACTACTTCGACAAGTTCGGCGGCAATATGGGCACCCCCGGCTGCGTAAGCTTCATGTTTGAGAAGAAGGGCGTCATCATCATCGAGCGCGAGGAGCTCGAGAAGGACGAGGACACCGTTATGGAGGACGCTCTCGAGGCAGGCGCCGCCGACTTTGAGGCTGACGAGGACATCTTCACCGTTTACACCGAGCCCGAGGATCTGAGCGCTGTACGCGACGATCTCGAAGCAAAGGGCTACGAGTTCGCCTCCGCCGAGGTCGAGCAGGTGCCCTCCACCTACACCAAGCTTGACGATCCCGATACTCAGGTACAGATGCAGAAGATGCTCGATATGTTCGAGGATAACGACGATATCCAGAACGTCTGGCACAACTGGGAAGACGCCGAGTGATAATCAGACAACAAAGGCTGTTCACAAGAGCAGCCTTTTCTTTTTTTGGATTTATTATAATAGGATATTATAAGGCTCGCTTTCCCCTAACTCCTGTTACCTGCACTTTGATTGTAAAAGATAACAGCGGACAGTATCTCGATGATAATGTCCGCTGATACTACCTCGTCTTAGGAGCGCTCAGCCGACGACAAAAGCTCTATCTACGCTCTCGCTGTTATGTAGTGACATTTGTCAAGAGGGAAAGCGTAATTTATTTCATAATTATTTTGTTTAGAGAACATCTCAAAAGAGTTTTAGAAAAA
>ONPE01000083.1 GCA_900319615.1 uncultured Eubacteriales bacterium | reverse complement strand
GCCTCGCACAGCAGCAGCATGACCTGATCCGATCTGTGGTGCTCGGTTTGCTTGATGAAGATTAAGCTGATGCAGGACATCGCTAACACGGCTGCCAGCACGATGCTCATCGTGATAACCGTTATTTTTGTTCGTAAGGATCGCATAGAAAATCACCTTGATTTGCTTTTTTCGAACCGTCTGATCTCAGGCGGCGCCGTACATTCCGCGGAGCACGCCTTGATTTATTCAAAAAACGTCATTGCGGAGCCCTTGACGCGCGTGTCGGGGCTGTGGCAATCTCAACCGATATAAAAGTATATATTATTTCAGATTCTGCAGGATCTTGGACTCGAACTGACTGGGATGCAGCGGACGCGAGAAGTAGTAGCCCTGCATAACGGTACAGCCGGATTCCTTCAGTATCCGAACCTGTTCTGCGGTTTCGACGCCCTCCGCGACGACGGGGATGTTCAGGTCTTTCGCGATACCGAGGATCAGGGCGACCAGCTGCTTATCCTTATCGTCGGTCTCGATATTGCGTATAAAGGTCCTGTCCATCTTCAAAACGTCGACCTGCATCGCCGAAAGCATATTCAAAGAGGAGTAGCCCGTGCCGAAGTCGTCCATCTCTACGGTGTAACCCTTCCGGCGCAGATCGGCGACTACCTGTATTACCTGCTCAGGGTTCTCGGTGTAGGCAGACTCGGTGACCTCCAGTTTGATCGCTTCGCTTGTCAGACCGTTCTCCTTGATTATAGCGTCAAGGGTGGATTCCAGCGTCGGGTCGAAGATATCTATCCTCGAGAGGTTGACCGAGACGGGGATGATGACATTGTACTCCGCCTTCCAGCGCGCGACGCGTCTCGCCGCCTGCTCCCAGACGAATTTATCCACCTCGTTTATCCTGCCGTATTTTTCAAAGAGCGGGATAAAGCTGTCGGGCGGGATCATGCCCAGCTCGGGATGTATCCATCTTATCAGCGCTTCTGCGCCGATAAGCCTGGGCTCGTCCGAGCTTACGTCGTATTTCGGCTGGTAGTAGACCTCAAATTCATAGTTGTCAAGAGCGCGGCGCAGATCGTTCAGCAGGCGACGGTCAAGCAGCTCTCTCTCGTGCAGCTTGTCGTCAAAGATGACGATGTGCTCGCGGTAGTGTCCGCGCGCCAGATTACACGCCGTTCTCGCCCTGTCAAAGAGCTGTATGGGCTCGAGCTTCGGCTGCCACGGCATAACGCCCATCCTGATGCGGATACTGGCGTTCTTGGAGAGGTTGTCCAGCTTGCTCTGCAGGCGGTCAAAGAGCGCTTGATAATCGCTCAGATGCCTGCAGTAGATGTCAAAGCGGTCGGCGCCGAATCTTCCGCCGATGCCGTCGTGCTGCTTGGCGACCTCGTCGACCTCGCCTCCGAGGAAGCGCAGCACCTTATCGCCGAACTCTCTGCCGTTGAGCGCGTTGATAGAGTGGAACTGTTCTATATTGATGACGATCGCGTCACGCGAGATATTCGGCTCCTCGCGATAGATGCGGTCGGCGTATTCAAAGAAGTAGTCGCGGTTGTACAGACCCGTCAGCTTATCGTACTCGGTAGAGTGGATGAGTTCCTTCGCCTTCCTCTCCGAGCGCATGCTGCGTATCAGCAGGAAGATGATGATAAGCAGGAAGATGATGAGCAAAACCGCCACAGAAACGATGTTGTCGTCTATAAAGTCGCCCAGCGTCATCTTCGCGTCCTGCGCAACGTAAAAGGACAGCGCCGCGTTGACGGTAGAGTCGGGTATCAGCCCCGTAGCCTTGGCGATGACGGAGTACAGCTCGACCTTTCCCTGAGGCACCGCGAACGAGTAGTCCAGCGTGAGCCCCATAGAGTAGGTCGCGAGGTGATACTTCTCGCATAACCTTGAGATATTGTTATACCGGTAGCTGCTTATCAGCACGCAGTCGGCGATGCCGTCCGACACCGCCTTTAGGCAGTCTGCGGTAGTGGGGAAATATACCGTCTGCCAGTCCGGGAAATTATCTGTTACAAAAGAGTCGTAGTTCGGGTTGCCCTCGTTAACAGCGACGATAACGTGCTCTTTGTGGTTGAACACCTTTTGATCGGCTTTCCTTACCACGGCGTACATATCCGTGCGCATGATCGCCGGCGTGATAAGCACGCTGCGCTGCTCGCCCTCGTAAGCGTCGAAGTTCGCCGGGAATACGCAGTCGACCTCTCCGCGCTCCATCGCGTCCAGCGCCTGTGAAATATTCGGATAAGCGACGGTCTCGAAGTTGATGTGCGTGCCGACGAAGCTGTCCTCCGCGCTCTCTAAAAAGTCCTTCAAAGCGCCGATCAGCTCCCCGGTAGACGGGTCGGAGGCGCAAAAGGCGAGGTAGTTGTCCTGATAGCCTACGCGTATGGTGTCGTGGCTTGCGAGCCACTCTTCTTCCTCTATGGACAGAAAAGCGTGTGAGCCAAAGCTCTGCACGTGCTTTTCAAACATCTGCTGGTCAAAGTATGGGTTCTCGTCATGCAGCCTGTTCATGGCTGAGTTCAGCTCGGCGAGAAGATCCGGACGCTCCTTTGATACCGCAAAGTAGAAATCCGAGTAGCCTATCTTGCTTATGGGCACCAGACGGGACGGGTCTATGTGGACGTTGGGGGTGATGTAGGCGTCTATCTCGCCTGACGCGAGCATATTCAGAGAATCGTTCTCATCGCCGGTCAGCTCTACTATCTCGGCGTTTACACCGCGGCGCTGAGCCCACTCCTGATACAATCCTATCTGTATGCTGCCTTTGTTGACGCCGATCTTCTTGCCGTTCAGGGTAGATACGTCCCTGTCGGAGATCTCGGTGTTGCCGGGTGAGGTGAAGATGTAGTAGTCCTCCGAGCCCATCGGAAGATCGGGGAAGAGCATCTGACCTGCGCGTTCCTCGGTGTAGGATACGTCGCTCATAAGGTCGATGTCGCCTTCCTTGAGCATCTCGAACAGCTCCGACCAGCTGCCTGTTATGTATTGAAAACGCCAGTTGGCATATGACGCGAGCTTTAGCTGATATTCGTACGCGTAACCGGACTTTTTGCCCGATTTTTCGGTTTTGTTGAAGGAGGATTCATACCAGCCGACGCGAACCACCTTTTGCTGCGCCTGCTGCTCCTGCTCCGCGTGGACGGTTATCTGCGGGATCAGAGAGGATATAACGGCGAAGCACAGCAAGAGAACTGCATATCGCCCGATTTTTTCGATGCGGTTTTTCATGATGATCCTTCTCCGATCGCCTTGATAGTTTCGCCCGATCCTTCGACCGGGAACATCCCGAACGCACAAAACCCCTATAAACCAAAATAGGGGAGGAATAGATGGGTCTATATAGTTATATTCTACATTTTTTGTATAAAAAGTCAATGCTTTTTACTATATAATAGTCATTTTTCACGAATGATTGACAGCGTTTGCAATATATCGCGAAATTTGACTCCGCTATTCTGAAGATAAAGCAAAAGCTCCGAGCATACAGCCCGGAGCTTTAAAGCTTTGCCGTGATTTTATTTTGATGATTATTCGGGAGTTATCTCCAGATTCTCCTGCCGAAGACCGCCTTGAGGATGCGGATCGCAACCAGTACGGCGCCGCATACCGCAACGCTTGCCGCTAAAACGGTGCAGCCTTTCTTGAGCGCCTTCATCAGCTGTTCCTTGCGCTCCTGCTCCTTCAGCTTTTGCTCCACCTGCTCCTCGATCTTCTGATCCAGACGCTCGTCGAGCTCGCGCTCCAGCTCAGCCTGCATCTTCCTCTTGATCTTCTCGATATCCCTTTCGTTCAGCTCCGAGATAGCGTCGGGGTTCTTCTGCTCCATCTGCTCGTTGATGATCTGGTCTATACCGATCTTCTCCTTGATCTCTGATTTTGCGCTGTTTTTGTCCATTGTGTTATCCTCCTATATGGTTAATATTACATTTGACTCTTATAAAGCTCCGCGATCTCTTCGATGCTCGTGTCGCGCGGGTTGCCGGGGCGGCAGGCGTCTGCAAAGGCGGATTCGGACAGGAACTGTACGTCCTCTTCCTTGAGGATACCGACGAGGTTTGCCGGGATACCTACGTCTGCGGAGAGCTTCTTGACTGCTGCGATGGTCGCGTCGGCGGCTTCTTCATCGCTCATGGCGTCGATACCCTCGACCTCCATAGCCTTGCCGATGGCGCGGTAACGCTCGCCGGATACCGACTTGTTATACTCCAGACCTACCGGCAGCAGGATAGCGCAGGCTACGCCGTGGGGAGTATCGTAGAGAGCGGACAGACCGTGCGCCATAGAGTGGACGATGCCTAAGCCTACGTTCGAGAAGCCCATGCCCGCGATATACTGGCCGAGAGCCATGCCCTCGCGACCCTCGGGTGTGTTCTGTACGGCGCCGCGCAGATTAGCCGAGATCAGACGGATCGCCTCGAGGTGGAACATATCCGAGATAGCGCAGTGACCCTTGGTGATATAGCCCTCGATAGCGTGGGTCAGCGCGTCCATACCGGTCGCGGCTGTCAGACCCTTGGGCATCGAAGCCATCATATCGGGATCGACAACGGCGATCTCGGGGATATCGTTGGTGTCGACGCAAACGAACTTGCGCTTCTTCTCAACGTCGGTGATGACATAGTTGATGGTGACCTCTGCGGCTGTGCCGGCGGTGGTCGGTACGGCGATGGTGAATACGGCGTGCTTCTTGGTGGGAGCTACGCCCTCAAGCGAGCGGACGTCGGCAAACTCGGGGTTCTCGATGATGATACCGATAGCCTTTGCGGTATCCATAGCGGAACCGCCGCCGATAGCTACGATGCAGTCTGCACCTGCATCCTTGAACGCTGCTACGCCGTTCTGTACGTTCTCGATGGTGGGGTTGGGTTTGATGTCGCTGTAGATGCTGTAGGCAAAGCCGGCGTCATCAAGAAGATCGGTGACCTTCTTCGTCACGCCGAATTTCAGAAGATCTGCGTCGGTGGCGACAAAAGCTTTTTTATAGCCTCTGCCGGTCAGCTCGGGAACGATATTCTCGATCGCTCCGTGACCGTGATAAGAAATAGTGTTTAATACGATACGATTAGCCATATTGGGTACCTCCGTGCTAAAATTATGACAAAAGTATTATAACACATTATTGTGTAAATGTACAAGGATAATTTAAAATAACATTTACTGTTTCGATCAGCGCGAAACAGAAATAATAAAAAGTTGTTGCCTATTTCGATTTCAGCGTGTATAATTATTTACAAAGACCGTCATGTTCAGGAGGAATAATATGGTTTTTAACGTATCTGTACCAAATCTTATCAACATACTTTTCATCGCGTCGGGTATCGGTATCTGCGGTCTTAGTATTTTGCAGGTATCGTCTTCATCCCATCTGCAAAAGGATATCAAAAGATATTTTCAGCTCTTTTTCTCGCTGATCCTTGTCTATATCACCGCTCATCTGGCGCGTCAGCTGATGGACGGCATACCGGGCGGCGGCGTCCGTACCGCGCTGTACATCGTCACCTATATAGAGATGCTGGCGGCAGGCCTGATGGCGTATCTGATGTCGCTGCTGGTCATGGGCGCGTCAAAAGCAGATAAAAAAGCGAATAAAAGCTACGGCATACTGTTCCTCGCGATCATCATTCTCCACGTGGTGCTGCTGAGCGTCGGCTGGGGCTTCAACTGGTTCTATTATTTCGACGAAAGCAACGTCTACCACCGAGCTCCCGCATATATCATCTCAAATCTCTGTCCGATGCTTATGCTGCTGCTCAATATGGTGATGCTGGTGCGCTATCGCGACAACATCACCCCCAAGGTCAGGTCGGCGTTCTGGCTGTATGTCATCGCCCCGATCGCGGCTATAATCATCCAGACCTTCTCCTACGGGATACAGTTTATCATCGCTGCTACCGTAGGCGCGGCTGTATATATGTTCTCTGTGATCGTTCAAAGCCTTAACGAGAAGTACGAGGCGCAGCAAAAGGAAAACTCCCGTATCGAAACCGAGCTTACGATGGCTTCTTCCATCCAGGCGGATATGCTGCCCAACATTTATCCCGCCTTCCCCGAAAGACCCGAGTTCGATATCTATGCTTCGATGGATCCCGCAAAGGAGGTCGGCGGCGACTTCTACGATTTCTTCCTCATAGATGACGACCGCCTCTGCCTTGTAATCGCGGATGTTTCCGGCAAGGGCGTCCCTGCGGCGCTGTTCATGATGGCGTCGAGGATCATCATCGCGAACAACGCCATGATGGGCAAAACTCCGGCTCAGATATTGACGGATACAAATTCCTCCGTCTGCGCAAACAACAAGGAGGATATGTTCGTCACCGTATGGCTG
>ONPE01000154.1 GCA_900319615.1 uncultured Eubacteriales bacterium | reverse complement strand
ATCAAGGGCGAGATGCCCGACATCACGACCCGCGACAGCGACTTCTTCTTCATGCGCGACTACAACACTGAGCACATAGCCGCAACCGTCGGCGATCTTTGCGTCCGCAGGCTCAAAAACGCCTTCGGTTATGATCTGCACGAAAACATCCAGGTGCTCTCCCCTACACGCAAAGGCTTGCTCGGCACATATGAGCTGAACAACCGCCTGCAGGCTCTTGTCAACCCTAAGCCCGCTCGCTCCGTCAAGGTCGGCTATTACACCGTCGGCGAGGGCGACAAGGTCATGCAGAGCAAGAACAACTACGATATCCTCTGGACAAGGGATAACGGAGAATTCGGCGAAGGAGTGTTCAACGGCGATATAGGCGTGGTCATCGAGATCAACAACGCCGCCAAGATATACAAGGTGCGCTATGACGACCGCGTCGCGACCTACGACTCCGACAGCGTGGGCGACCTCGAGCTCGCCTATGCCTGCACCGTGCACAAAAGCCAGGGCAACGAATTCGACTGCGTGATACTGCCGATGTTCCGCGGAGCTCCGCAGCTGATGTACCGCAATCTGCTGTACACCGCCGTCACCAGAGCCAAAAAGCTGCTGATAATCGTCGGTGATGAAAACGCCCTGCGCACGATGACGGAGAACAACCGCCGTATCCTGCGCTATACCGGGCTGAAAACTTTCCTCATAGATAGCTGATATTCTGAATAGATATATTCCACGGCTCCTTGCGGAACCTCGCAATTACCGATCGAGTAAAAGCTATTGATTTTTCTTTAAAAGCATATTATAATAATCACGAACAGAAACCGATAAGGAGATTACTATGGATATTGCACTGGATCTTGGCACAGCCAACTCGCGGCTGAGAACGAACAACAGCGGGAACGCTATCGACGAACCCTCCGTCATAGCCTACAACATCGAGAACAACGAGATACTCGCCTACGGCAGCGAGGCATACGCCATGCTCGGCAAGACCTCCAGCCGTATCAGAGTCGTCTTCCCCCTTGAGGGCGGCGTTATCGCAGAGTCGGGCTTGGTCGAGGAGCTCGTCAACATCTTCATGTGCGAGGTCTGCACCAGCCGCGTCGTGATGCCTCGCGTGGTGGCGTGCATCCCCGGCGAGATCACCGAGGTAGAGAAGCGCGCTATCGTAGGCGCGATATCCAGCTTCGGCGTCAGAAGAGTGCTGCTGATAGAGTCTACCAAGGCTGCGGCGTTCGGCATGGGTCTCGATATCATGGGTCCCCACGGCGCAATGGTCGTCGACATGGGCGCAGGTACAATTGACGCAGCGGTCATGTCGCTGGGCGGAGTATCCGTCAGCAAAACCATCAAAACTGCCGGCAACGCTATGGATGAAGAGATCATCAAGTACATACGCCGTCAGCACGGGCTGATCATCGGCAAGGCTATGGCAAAAGCCTGTAAAGAGTCCATCGGCTGCGCCGTAAAGCCGGAGGTCGAACGCACCTTCCGCGTCAAGGGCAGGGATTCGCTGCGCGGTCTGCCGAGAGCCGTCGAGGTAAATTCCACCGAGCTCATGGAGCCGCTCTCCGATATCCTCAAGACCATCGTCACCACCGTCACAAACGTTTTGGAAGAGACTCCGCCCGAGCTGCTCGGCGATATCCAGATGGACGGGATCATGCTTTCGGGAGGGCTTGCACAGCTCGAGGGCATGGATAAGCTGCTCGAACAGGAGACAGGCATCACCGTAAAGGTCGCGAGGCATCCTGCCGACTGCGTAGTAGCAGGCTGTTTCACTGCTACCGACTTCATCGAAGAAGCCGAAGCGCAGAGAGCAAATCTCAACCCCCTGATGACTGTATACTAAAACTTCATTGTAGATCCCCTTCCCTTTAAAAGGTCGCAATGACAATTTCTCTTTTTACCAAGATAAAAAGGCTGCCGTGACAGGCAGCCTTAATTGCTTCTATTTATCGTTTTTACGCTTCTGGATACCGTAAGCTGTACGCAGCATCGCTTTTTCGGACAGGAAGCGTCTGAAAAACAGCCCCAGCTTCATCACCGTTCCGGGGATGATCACCGGCTTGCCGACGAACGCTCCGTCTATAGCGGTCTTGGCGCAGTACTCCGAGGATATTCCCTTCATCGCGAACTTCACCTGAGCTACGCTGTTGAACTCGGTATCAACAGGTCCGGGACACAGCGCGGAAATTTTCACCTTGCTCCCCTTGTGCCTGAGCTCCTCATATATAGCCTCGGTGAGTCGAAGCACGTAATTCTTCGTAGCGTAATAGGTCGACAGCAACGGTCCCGCCATAAAGCCGGCGGATTAGGCGACATTGAGTATGATGCCGCTGTCGCGCTCGATAAAGTCGCGCACAAACAACTTTGTCAATATATGCACCGCTTTGATATTAACGTTGATCATATTGAGCTCCGTGTAGAGATCCGCGTCGGCGAATTCGCCCGCAAGCCCGAAGCCTGCGTTATTTATGAGCATATCCACCTGCTTGTCTTTGGTGAGCTCATATAGCTTGAAGCAGTCCTCCTGCTTGCCGACGTCCAGAATGATGGTTTCAACATCTACGGAACAAAGCTCCTTTTTCAGCTCGGTAAGTCTGTCCTCTCTGCGTGCTACAAGTATCAGATCCCAGCCCAGCTGCGCAAGATAACGCGCCATATCGCGTCCAATACCTGACGACGCGCCGGTTATAAGTGCTTTCATAGTATCACCCCATAATTCATTATGTGTAAAGTTTACATCTTATACACATATTTTGTCAATCATTAGCTTTACAAATCTATGTCGATTCAATATAATTACTATAAAAGGAGCTGATGATATGGAAAGACTGAAGGACACCATCGAGAGATATCTGCCTGATTTGGGCGGCGCTCTGATAATCGCGGTCATCGGATTGATCGTAGCCTTCGTCGTGGTACGACTCGCGCGAAAGGCTATGGAGCATAAAAAGGTCGACCCGTCGCTGATATCATTCATTTGCAAGTCTATCCGGGTACTGATCTATGTATTCACGCTTTTGGCGGCGTTATCGGCGATGCATATATCCATTACGGGACTGATCGCGTTTTTCTCAGCTTCTGTGGCGGCTATAGCGATCGCACTTAAGGACAGGCTGTCCGACGTAGTCAGCGGCGCTGTTATCCTGTTCACAAAGCCGTTTGTAACTGGCGACTTTATCGAATTCAACGATCATCAGGGCTTCGTACAGAAGATCGACATCATGCACACCGACATCCTCACCTACGACGGAACCAACGTCATAATCCCGAACTCGGTCATCTCAAGCGCCGAGGTGAACAACTACACCCGGCATCCGCAGGTGAGAGTCACCGTCGAGGTACCTATCCCCTATGACGCTGATATAAAAAACGTCAAGGAGATCCTCTTCGGCGTTATCCGTGACACAGATCTGATACTCAGGGACGATGAGCACGCCGCAAGAGTCAGGCTCGAGCGATTCGGCGACAGCGCGCTTGAATTCACCGTCCGTTGCTTCTGCGATTACAAGGATTACTGGACGGTATACTACGCTTTGACGGAGAATATAAAAGAGGCTTTGGACAAAAACGACATCACCATCCCGTTCAATCAGCTCGATGTTCACCTTGATAAATAAAACATTATGTTTTTTTAAAAAGGGGCTGCCGCAAAACTTTTGTTTCGCGACAACCCCTTAATATATGGTGACGATTGTGGGCGTTTGATATGACTGTTTGATTAATATTGTAATTGATTTTGCAAATAATACTGCGGTTTCAAAATAATCCTTGATTTATCTTGAGCTATGATGTATAATAACGTCTGTAATAGCCGGTATGTCGGAATTGGCAGACGAGACAGACTCAAAATCTGTTGTCTTCACGGGCGTGTGGGTTCGAGTCCCACTACCGGCACCATATAAGTCAAAGGCAAAGATACTATATAGTATCTTTGCCTTTACTATTTTATTGATAGTTTGGAGTTTGTAGGGAGAGCGCAGATAGATGATCGATGACGGCAGATGCCATCAAACGATAGTTTACTCTTTTTCCTTGACTACCTCGG
>ONPE01000091.1 GCA_900319615.1 uncultured Eubacteriales bacterium | reverse complement strand
TCCAGCGACAAGATCTACGCTTATGAGAAGACAGCCGTAGACGAGATCCCCGCAGAGGCCGAGACCACAGCTCCCACCGCAGCTCCGATCACAGGCAACTATGTCTATATGCTCACCGATACCATGAAGGACGGCGGCGAGTACCTGATCGTCAACAAGAAGGCTGAGGGCTCTGCTTACGCTCTTGAGAGCGAGGGCGGCTCTTCCTCCGGTACAAGCCTGAGCAAGAGCGAAGTCAGCGTCATGAGCGCCGACCTCAACAGCGACGGCACAGCCGACGTTTATGTCTCCGCAGCTGACGAGAGCCTCGTCTGGACAGCTGCAACCAGCGGCGAAGGCTTCACCATCAAGAACGGTGCAGACTTCCTCGAGGGCAAGAGCGGCAACATCAGGATCTATGATGAGCAGCAGTACCCCGACAGATACTGGACCTATGATGACTCTCAGCTGAGATTCGTAGGCAGCAGCACCACCTATACTCTTTATTACAGCAACAGCAATTTCACACAGTCCACAAGCTCCAGCAGCAGCTCCTCCAGAGAGCTCTACATCTATGAGAAGACTGCCGTAGACGAGATCCCCACGGTTATCCCGACCGAGGCTCCCACAGCAGCTCCGATCACCGGCGACTTCGTTTATAAGTATGTAACCACCGTTACTCCCGGCGCCGACTACCTGATCGTAAACGCGAACACAGCAGGTTCTGCTTACGCTCTTTCCAACGACGGCGGTTCCTCCGACGGTACAGACATGAGCAGAGCTTCCGTCACCGTTTCCTCCGGCGACGTTGACAAGGACGGCAAAGACGATCTCTACATCGCTTCCGCTACATCCAACATCGTATGGACGTCCGCTGCAAACGGCGAGGGCTTCAACCTCACCAACGGCTCCGACATCCTCGAGGGTAAGAGCGGCAAAGTAAAGATCTACAGCTCTGTTCAGTATCCCGACAGATATTGGACTTACAACGACCAGCAGCTGCAGCACGTAGGCGGTCAGAACACTTACACCGTTTACTACAGCAACAGCAGCTTCACATCCTCCTACAACAGCTCCGACGAGAAGATCTATGTCTTCGAGAAGACAGCTACAGACGGCTCCACGATCCCCGCGACCCAGCCTGCTACACAGCCTGCAACTCAGCCGGCAACCCAGCCCGCAACTCAGAAGCCCACTACCGCTCCGAGCACAGGCGACGTCGTCAACGTTGGCTTCACCTCCGACGTACATGACTCTACAAGTGAGCTGAGAAGCTGGATCACAGCCGTTCAGGCTCAGTATGATCCCGACCTCGACGCTATGGCTTACTGCGGCGACTACTCCTATCAGTTCAACAGAAGCGGCCACGTAGCAGCTTTCAGAGAGATCGTAAGCATCACCAACGAGCTCGTAGGTGAGGGCAAGGGCTGCTACACTCTCGGTAACCACGAGTACATGAACGCTTCCGGTATCATCGACGATATCATCGACACTCCCGGTATGAAGTTGTTCGGCGAGATCAGAAAGACCAACGATTACATCATCTTCGCAATGGGCGCAAGAACAAGCTCCGACGCATATTCCGATGAAGACATCGAGGCTCTTAACGATTACCTCGCAGCTGCTCCCAAGCACATCCCCGTATTCATCATCACCCACTATCCGCTGCATACAAACAGCAGCAGAACCACAAAGAACGCCGATAAGGTAATCGACGTACTCAACCAGTATCCGAACGCAGTATTCCTGTGGGGCCACAACCACTCTCAGAGCGACTCTCACTACGGCGAAATCAAGGTCGCGGGCGACTCCATCGAGTACTCCAGAGGCAACAACAAGACCATCAACTTCACATATCTCTCCGCAGGCGGTATGCACAAGGAGAGCCAGGTCAAGAACAACTCCGGTCTGGTAGCTTCCATCACCGGTACCGACGTAAAGAAGGTAACCTTCCAGTATCATCGTTCAAGCAACGGCGATAAGGTCGGCTCCGCTCTCACCGTTCCCATGGACGGCACACCCATCGAGAGACCTACACAGGCTCCTCCCACCCAGGGCCCGACAGCCGCTCCCGTAACCGGCGACTTCGTCTTCAAGCTCACAGATACAATGAAGGCAGGCGGCGAGTACCTGATCGTTAACACCAACAAAGCCGGCAACGCTTATTCTCTGAAGAATGAGGGCGGTTCTTCCAGCGGCACAAGCCTTGCAAGAAATTCTGTAAACATCCAGAAGTCCGACCTCAACAGCGACGGCGTTGAAGATACCTACATCGTATCCGGCACAACCGATACCGTATGGCTTGCTTCTGCAAACGTAGACGGCTACAGACTTACCAACAACGGCGATTACCTCGAGGGTAAGAGCAACAAGATCAGCATTTATAACTCTGTACAGAATTCTGACAGATATTGGACCTACAGCAACAACCAGCTGAAGTTCGCAGGCGGCAGCTCCACCTACTCTTTCTACTACAGCTCCAACAACTTTACCGGTTCTACCAGCAGCAACTCCGGCAAGCTCTATATCTATGAGAAGACCGGCGTTGACACCATGCCGACAGAGGTCAAGCCCACCGAAGCTCCTCCCATCGTAGCAGGCGAAGGCACCAACCTTGGTTTCACCTCCGACGTACACGGCAGCATGGACAGACTCGAGAATTGGCTTGACGCTGTTCAGAACGCTTATGACCCGAACCTCGACGCTATGACTTACTGCGGTGACTACTCTTATGTCACCAACAGCACTTCCAGCTATCTTGCAGACTTCAAGGAAGTAGTAAGCATCACAGACAGCAAGGTCGGCTCCGGCAAGGGTATCTACACCTCCGGTAACCACGAGTACTACACCAACGGCGAGCAGTCCAAGCTCGACAGCGGCTTCACAAACACTCCCGGCTTCACAAGAATCGGCGAGGCTAAGGTTGCCGACAACTACAGGATCTACTGCATGGGCGCAGCAGGTTGGTTCAGCGCTAACGGCGAGTATCCGCAGGCTGACATCGACGCTCTCGATGCATATCTCGATTCTGCTCCCACAGATGTCCCGATCTTCATCGCAGCTCACTTCCCGCTGCATTACTTCGCAGGCAGCTCCTCCGGTTGGGGCGGTTCTTCCGGCAGAACAATCACCAATGCCGACAAGATGATCGACGTCCTCAACAAGCATCCGAACGCAGTATTCTTCTGGGGTCACAACCACTCTCAGAGCGATCCTGAATACGGTACTATCAAGACTGCAGGCGACTCTATCACATACGCTTCCGGCAAGTCTAAGGACATCAACTTCACATACGCCAGCGTTGGCGCTATCTATGATGATGATCAGACAATGTACTCCGGCGTTGTTGCTACCGTAAGCGACTCCGGCGATAAGGTAATCTTCCGTTACTGGAACGCAGGCAACGGCAAGCAGCTTGGCGACACCTACAGCATCGACATCGAGGGCGGCGCAGGCGTCACAACCTACACCATCTCTGCTTCCGCAGGAGCAAACGGTAAGGTCTCCCCGAGCGGCGACGTCAAGGTTCGCGAGGGCGGCAGCAAGGAATTCACCTTCACCCCGAACGCAGGCTACGACGTTGATACAGTCACCGTTGACGGCAAGGCTGTCAACCTGGCAGGCGGCAAGTACACCTTCACCAATGTTACCGCTAACCACACAATCAGCGCTACCTTCAAGCAGGCTCAGGGCACATCCTACACCTTGACAAGCGGCGCTGAGGCAGGCGGCAAGTATCTGGTCGTATCCAACGGCTACGCTCTGCGCAACAACAACGGCAAGATCGACGCTGTTCCGGTAGTCGTATCCGACGATAACAAGACCGTATTCATCAGCGACAGCAGCAACAACGAAAGTGTATACTGGACTCTGAACGCTTCCACGACCTCCGACAAGGCGGGCGACTTCACTGTTGAGAACGACGGCTACAAGCTCAGCCGCGTTACCAATTCCGAAAGCGCCTCCAACGCTCTGGAGATCACCAAGGAAAACAAGACCAGCCAGTACTCCGGTCTCCCGTACTACCAGTTCAGCTACGACGCAGCTGCAAGAGAGCTCTCCATGAAGGGCGGTCAGGAAGGCAACGATATCTTCTACGCCTTCTACAACACCTCCGCTAACGCCTTCTACACCGATACAAACTCCGACAAGCTCGGTCTGTACGAGGTAGCCGAGGCTCCGTATCTCCGCGGCGACGCTGACGCTGACGGCGAAGTTACCATCATGGACGCTACAGCTGTACAGCACTACGTTGCAGAGGTTCTCTCCGAAACTGTCCGCAGCACAAAGAACGCTGACGCAGACCTCAACAGCAAGATCGACATCATCGACGCTCTGGTTATCCAGCGTATCGTAAGCAAGATCTATGCATCCTGGGCTGACGTTGACGCCATCGGCTGATAACGGATCATCCAAATAACAATCACCCCCAAGGCGAAAGCCTCGGGGGTTTTGTTATGCAGGAGCAATAAAGAGATTAAAATAAAAAAGATATATTTGTCGCTGTTTGTTTAGCACAGATCTGAACTATCGTATTTGTAAATCGAAAATTCAACCATTCTTCGTTCTTTACAATTTACTTTTTCCCAAAACAATTACGATACACAAAACAAATATCCTTTTTTAAATAATTCTCACCTATGTCTCCTCACGGTATTGCAAATAATTAACTCAGCGCTTTTAAATATCTATTTGTTTTTTGCGGTTTTTAACGAGGCTATCAAAATCCTTTTGATTTCCAAGCAATCATTTAATAATGAAAGCGCCGGCTCTTCATCTATATAGCCTGATAATAACAACAATCTGAGCCAATACTCTGTTTCCGCTGTTTCTTTCAGGGAAATTTGCAGTTTTGCGATAAAGTCAGCCTGACTGACGCCGTATACAGCCTCGTTTGCGTTTGCGCCGATTGATGTACCGCTGCGGATGATCTGCTTTGAAATAACAGACTCATGCTTTTCTTTAGCTAAGTAATGATAGAGCTTAACGATACGGGCGGCAAAATGCAGAGATTTTTCTAAAAGCGGATTATCGTAAGCCATAGCAACCTCTCCTTCCGATTTTTAAAGAATAAAGAAAAAAGAATAAAGAATATCGAATAATACAGAAACGCGTCAAAAGCACATCTTTTCTTATTTATTCTTTATTCATTATTCTTTCTTCTTTGAGCCTCACATCAGCAAGGCGTTTCTGGCCCGCCCGAAGAGATTTGAACTCCCGTTCTCCGGAATCGGAATCCGTTGCGTTATCCAGCTGCGCCACGGGCGGATATATTACCTGTATTATACTATGTTTTTTCGTAATTATCAAGTATTCATCCGAAAAAGAGCAACATGAAATTGACGATATGATCGGCGCACAGCAAAATATAGAATACGATCGCGAAGGATAATACCATGTCCACACGGTTCATTTCCCTGATGCCGAGCACATTCAGATACCTGATGACAAGCGTGATCAGCACCGGAGGGATAAGGCACTTTATCAAAAAGCCTGCCGACACATCATAGATAAACAGCCGCGCCAGAGGATTGATCTCAATAAACCTGCCGCTCGCTATAAGCGCGGCGGTACATATCCAGTCGGCCGTGTTGAGCGAACATAGCAGGAACAGTTTTATCTTCAGCGTATTTTTAATCACCCGCAACTCCATATTACCACCTCTTAACTATAATACCGCCGGTGTGTATGATTATGAAAAAATTGCGAAAAACAGTTGACAAACCCGGTGCGATATGGTATTATATCTAAGCACGAAAAAAGTGCTGGTGTAGCTCAGTTGGTAGAGCAGCTGATTTGTAATCAGCAGGTCGGGGGTTCGAGTCCGTCCACCAGCTCCATAGATATGGGAGAGTTCCCGAGTGGCCAAAGGGGGCAGACTGTAAATCTGTTGTCAGTGACTTCGGTGGTTCGAATCCACCCTCTCCCACCATAGAAATACGTAAGGGTATACCAATAAGGTATATCCTTACGTTTTCTTTATATTCAGTGAGATAGGGTGGATTCGAAGGCGAGTGTGCCGAGGTTCAAGC
>ONPE01000018.1 GCA_900319615.1 uncultured Eubacteriales bacterium | reverse complement strand
GGCGACGGTGATATCAAAATACGGATGGAGGTACTCCAGAACATAGCTCGCGCATACCGCACAGCATACGTGAAGCAGCAGACTCGGCTTTTTGCCCTCTCGGACAAGGCTCTCTATGAGCGCGTCCATCTCCTTTTGATAATTTCGCTTATTCATCGGTACCTCTTATCACTTCGTATAATCCTTTTGCAGAATCGACAATGCAGTCTGCTCCTGCTTCTCTGAGCTCGGCTTCTCCGCGGAAACCCCAGCTCACGCCGCAAACCTTTACATCGGCGTTATGGGCGAAAACGACGTCAACGTTGCTGTCGCCGACATAGAGCACCTCGCTCTTCTTGACACCGCACAGCTCTATCAGCCTGTTCAGAGCCTCAGGGTCGGGCTTGCGGGCTACTCCGTCCTGCTTGCCCCACGCATAGGTGAAGCTGTGGTCGGGGTACAGGGCGCTCAGTATACCGGGCACGAAACGGTCGGGCTTGTTGGATACAACCGCAGTTGCGATACCGTCGTCGGAGAGCTTTTCAAGCAGCTCCCCCATCCCCTCGTATGCCGAGGTGAAGTCGATGCAGTGATCGGCGTAGTAGGCATAGAAGCCGGCTTTTACTCGCTCAGCTCCGTCGGGGGTATAGCCGTCTGCCATAGTCACCCTGACGAGATTGTCGATACCGTTGCCGACGAAACGGCGGTAATCATCTACCGGATAGCCGGGGAGCCCCTCCTCACCGAGGGCGAAGTTCATGGCGTTTGCAAGATCGGCGAGCGTATCGGCAAGGGTGCCGTCGAGGTCGAAGGCTATCAGCTTATACATCGGAGCCATCCTCCGGCTGAACCTCGGGAGCAGGCTGTGTCTGCGGCTCCTGCGATTCCTGAGCCGCGGGTTCGGTCTCAGGTGCGGCGTCGGAATCAGATGTCCCATACACCTTGCGGCTGAGATCCTCCAATTGCTTCGCCCTGATATCGTTCTTGCGGTTCTCGAGGTTATCCTGCTGGATGCGCTCCTCGATATCCTTGTTTATCTCGTCGACGTATTTTTTGTTGCGGCTGAGAGCATTGAGCTCGAATATGCTGAACGTGGTTGTCTGGGCAAGCGAGGGAGTATCTTCGTCGTTGTTCTCGGGATCATCCTGCGGCATTTCATCGTCAAAGCCCTTTGGCTGGACGCCTGTAGAGGTGTCGAGATACGCCTCGGGGTTGTTGAGCGGATCGGGAGCCGGTCTGCGGCGGCGCTTGGGGCGCACCAGCATGACGCAGATCACTGCGGTCAGACCCAGCAGGGATACGCCGATCAGCAGATAGATAACGATGTTGGAGACGATCGGGATGTTGCCGCGGTACTCTACCGAAGCGACGCCGTTCTGTATGGGCAGGGAGCTCGCGCTGTGCTCAGCATAGGCGGTCTCCGAGCCGTCTACCGATATGGAAACGATATTTTCGCCGCCGTCGGAGCTGACATAGTAGGTCATGGGGCGGTTGGCGTTGCCGGCGTTGAGCATATAGCCGAGGTTGACGTTATCGAGGAGCTCGGTCTTGACCGTCAGGGCAAGGATCCCCTCATTCCTGCGGTAAGCCATGAAGTTGCCGCTGCCGAACAGGTTGACAAGCTGCGGAGTTATCTCGTCCGCGCTGCCCTCGCAGATAACGCGGCAATAAAGATCATCGTCGTTCTCGCCGGTCTCATTTACCGCGCCCTTGGAGGCGAAGTAGTCGGAAGCGTACTTCATGCCGTCGTAGCCGTCTGTCTTGCTGTACAAAAACTCGGTTGTGCGGCGAAAACGCGAATCGCCGAGACTGGTCAGATAGAAATTGATGCCGTTTATCGAATACTGGACGCCGTCGGGTATGCGTACCTTGACTGCGCCGGTATCGGCGGACATCTTATATACGCCCTCTTCCCAGACTCCGCTGCTGACCCACCTGCCGTTCTCGAATACCGAGCCGTCGCCGTGGGTTGTGCTGGTGGGCAGAGAGTATGAATATTCGAAGGCGGGATAGCCCTCGTCGGGACCGATGAACGAGAAGGTGTCGAGGCTCTCTTCAAAAGCCTTGCCCTCCGAAAGCGGAGTGGATGCGTTATCCTTATCGCCGTAGAACACCTCAACGCTGTCGGTATCGAGGAGCATGGAGGTGAACTCGGTGAGCTTATCGAGGTCGAGCCCCTCATAAATGACGGTATAGACCATGTTTGCGCCCTCGCTGCTCCAGCCGGAGTACTTTGCGTCGGGCGAGGTGTTGGCAAGGAAGTACTGCTCTATCGCCTGTTTATCGTGGTTATAGGTCTCGTTGGGCACAGTGAACGTGAAGGTACGGTCAAAGCTGCCCTCCTTATCGTTGGAGGTCTTGACCGAGATCGAATTCAGCGGACTGCCCTTACAGTCGTTTATGCTGACGGTTGAGCCTGTCTGATAATCCTGATTTGCGATCTTCACCGTACAGCCGGGATAATCAAAGCGGAGATTGCGCGTCTCTTTCTCTGAGTCTGTGTCACGCTCGACCCATGATATCAGCTCGCTTACGTCAAAATCCTCCGCCATACGGATACCCTTTGTCAAGGTGGTGTTCTTCTGCGAGAGGAAGACGTCGGCTGAGCGTCCGATAAGGGCGCTTACTATCTCTTCATACTTTGTCTTGTTCGGGAAGGTCAGCCGCAGCTCAAAGCGGTAGCCGTTCTCTTCAACGCCTGCATAGGTGAAATCGGCTCCGTCGATATCGGCGGCGGGGCTGTTCTCTACCAGCTTATCGCGCAGAACGTCGATATTCGCCGAAAGCGGATAAACTATGCCGACGGTTCGGCTGCCTGCAAAGCTGCTGTTTATATCTGTCTCGGATGTGACGGTGACCGCAGGCTGCTCGCAGGCAGAGAGCCCCATGCACATCACAAGACACAGCAGCACGACTGACACTATCGAAAGTAATCTTTTCATAATGACCTCGATTAACAATAATTATACTCAGTAACCCTTCGGCTCGCGCATGAGAACGGCGCGGCAGGGCGAAGCCTCAAGCCCCTTCATCTTCAAAGGGAAAGCCGAGAGGGTATACTCGCCGTCTTCTACCCCGTCGAGGACAAGCCCCTCGAGCACTGCTATATTAGCTCTGGCGAGCTCCAAATGAGGCATTACCTCATCAAACGGCGGAGCTATCGACATGGCGTCGGTGCCGACGAGCAGGAGCTTGTTATCGGCTATTACTCTGGCTGCGGACACGCTTAGGAAGGCTTTGCCGGACGAGTGAAGAATCAATCTCTTATTACAATGGGGCAGCAGACGCTCCATATCCTCGCCGGTGAGTATCCCGTCGATCGTCACGACGGTGCACTTGCCGCAGAAGTGGCTCAATCTCAGCGAGGTGATATCGGCGCCCTCCTCGTCAAAGTGCAGGGGCGCGTCGATATGGGTGGCTGTATGAGAGCACATGCTGACGGTAGAAATATTGCAGGGCGAATCATCGCCGATCTTACGGATGAAATACGACGACGGCTTCGGGTCGCCGGGATATACAGGCGACGCAAACATCTCTCTTGTGATATCATACAATAACATAAGCTCTCCCCCAATTGATTATTTATCCGGAATAATACTACATATTACTCCATTATGTGTTCTATTATACCACATCTTGTCAAGAAATAAATAACAATATGTTAACAAAATAATAATTAAATAATAATTCCGATGAATATACCCCATATCCTCCGGCAAAACGCCGCACAGAACTAGGCAGCGTACAGCGCACGCGGCACACCGCTCTCGTTGTATCACTGACTCTCAGGGTGCAGCGATCCGTCTGATCGACAATAAATACTTTCGGCGGTAACATCTTCCATCGAGAGACAGGAGAAAAGAAAAGCCCCACCATGCGGTGAGGCTTGATTCTTGTGATAATATCGGTTGAGATTGCCGCACCCCATAAATGGGGTTCGCAATGACAATTGATATCAGATAAGCTCGATGATCGCCATCTCGGCTGCGTCGCCGCGACGGGGACCGATCTTGGTGATGCGAGTATAACCGCCGTTGCGGTCTGCATACTTGGGAGCGATCTCCTTGAACAGCTTTGTAGCGACGTCCTCTTTTGTGATGAACGCCATTACCTGACGCTTGTTAGCGAGAGTATCCTTCTTAGCTATAGTAATCATCTTCTCGGCCATGGAAGCGGTCTCCTTGGCACGGGTAAGAGTAGTTTCGATCTTGCCATTCTCAAGTAAGAATGTGACGAGAGCTCTCAGCATCGCAAGACGAGCGTCGGTAGCTCTGCCCAGTTTCCTTGTACCCGGCATTTGTGTTCACTCCTTTCGGGAAATATCATTATCGGATTACCTGTGAGGTAAATAATCGTGATGTCAAGCCTCGTTAACGGGGACGGATCTCAGAGAACCGAGATCATTCGTCCTCCTTGCGAAGGCTGAAGCCTAAGGTGTCGAGCTTGAAGACGACCTCCTCGAGCGACTTGCGGCCGAGGTTGCGTACCTTCATCATGTCCTCCTCAGACTTAGAGATGAGGTCTTCGACGGTGTTGATGCCCGCGCGCTTGAGACAGTTGAACGAGCGTACGGAGAGATCGAGCTCTTCGATGGTCATCTCGAGCACCTTCTCCTTGCCCTTGTCGTCCTTCTCGACCATGATCTCGGTGTTGTAGCCTCTGTCGGAGAGGTTTACAAAGAGATTGAGGTGCTCTGTGAGGACCTTTGCGGCGAGAGAGACAGCCTCCTGAGAGTTGATGACGCCGTTTGTCCAGACGCTGAGGGTCAGCTTGTCGTAGTCGGTGATCTGACCTACGCGGGTGTTGTCAACGGTGTAGTTGACCTTGAGGACAGGGGTGTAGATAGAGTCGATGGGAAGCACGCCGATGATCTCGTTGCCGTTGATCAGCTTGTTCTTCTCAGCGGGCACATAGCCTCTGCCCTTGTCGAGGGTGATCTCCATGTTGAGTGTTGCGCCGTCAGCAAGAGTAGCGATATGCAGCTCGGGGTTGAGGATCTCGACCTCGCTGTCGCACTTGATGCTCTCGGCGGTCACTACACAGGGACCCTCGGCGGAAATCTCGACGATCTTGGGACCGTTGGAATGGAGTTTTGCTACCAAGCTCTTCATGTTCAGAACTATCTCGGTAACGTCTTCCTTGACGCCGGGAACGGTAGAGAACTCGTGAAGAACTCCGTCTATCTTGATGGATGTGACGGCTACGCCCTCGAGAGATGAGAGCAGTACGCGGCGCAGAGAGTTGCCCAGAGTGTTGCCGAAGCCTCGCTCGAGGGGTTCAACCACGAATCTGCCGTACTTGCCGTCCGAAGATAATTCTTCTGTATCGATCCTGGGTTTTTCTATCTCTATCATTAGCGAATTCCTCCTTATAATATTTTATACTGCACAGGCAGGCAGCCCTGCCGTGTTGCCCGCGATCTGAGGGATGATATGCCCTCGCCCCTCCGGGGCTCCTCCGATACGAAGACAGAGCGCGAGCGCGTTGTCGGAGAACCGACAGGCGTACAGATTACTTGGAGTACAACTCGACGATGAGGTGTTCCTCAACAGGATAGTCGATATCGTCACGCTGAGGCAGCGCGATGACCTTGCCGCTGAGCTTGTCGGTCTTCTCGAGCCACTTCGGGATCAGAGTTGTGCCGTCAGCCTCGGCGATAGCCTTGAAGCGGTTTGTGTCCTTGGAGCCTTCTGCAACCGCGATAACATCGCCTTCCTTGATGATATAGGAGGGGATGTTGCACTTCTTGCCGTTGACGGTGAAGTGAGCGTGGTTGACCAGCTGGCGAGCCTCGCGGCGTGTGGAAGCCAGACCGAGACGGTAGACGACGTTGTCGAGTCTGCGCTCTACGAGAGAGAGCAGGTTCTCGCCTGTCTTGCCTTCCATCTTCTCTGCCTTCTCATAGTACATACGGAACTGCTTCTCGAGAACGCCGTAGATGAACTTTACCTTCTGCTTCTCGGTGAGCTGGATACCGTATTCACTCTGCTTTCTTCTCATCTTGCCGCCCGGGTTGCGGTTAGAGGTCTTCTTGGAGTAACCCATAACGGCGGGTGAAATGCCCAGCGCTCTGCAGCGCTTGGCGATAGGCTGTGAATTCTTAGCCATAATCTATATCCTCCTTATTCTTTTATACACGTCTTCTCTTGGGAGGACGGCATCCGTTGTGCGGGATGGGGGTAACGTCTTTGATCATGGTGACCTCGAGACCTGCGGTCTGCAGAGCGCGGATAGCCGCCTCACGACCCTGACCGGGACCCTTGACAAAGACCTCAACGCTCTTCATGCCGTGCTCCATCGCAGCCTTGGCAGCTGTCTCTGCAGCGCTCTGAGCAGCGAAGGGAGTGGACTTACGGGAACCGCGGAAGCCGAGCTCGCCTGCGGACGCCCAAGAGATAGCGTTGCCCTGTGTGTCGGATATAGTAACGATAGTGTTATTAAAGGTAGACTGGATATGCGCCGAGCCCTTTTCGATGTTCTTTCTCTCGCGGCGGCGGCGGATAGGAGCCTTCTTACCTGTTTTGACTGCCATTTAATTGCCCTCCTTACTTCTTCTTGTTAGCCATAGTCTTGCGCGGGCCTTTTCTGGTTCTGGCGTTGGTCTTGCTGCGCTGGCCTCTTACGGGGAGACCCTTTCTATGGCGAACACCACGGTAGCTACCGATCTCGATCAGTCGCTTGATATCAAAAGCGATATCACGGCGCAGATCGCCTTCTACTCGGCAATTATGGTCAATATATTCTCTGAGTTTTGATACGTCTTCTTCGGTGAGATCACGAACGCGAGTGTCGGGATTTACACCTGTAGCGGCAATAATGTCTGTAGCGGTTTTGCGACCGATACCGTAGATATAAGTGAGTCCGATCTCGACTCTCTTGTCACGGGGTAAGTCGACGCCTGCTATACGAGCCATTAAAATGCACCTCCATTTAATAATAATAAAATAGTTTGTGTGAAGAATGATTCAGTCATTGCGAGGCACATTTATGTGCCGTGGCAATCCCCTTGTCGGAAATACCGTTGCGAAAGAAAAGCCCTGCTCCTCTTTGTGGGATTCCCACGTCGCTTGCGCTCCTCGGAATGACAGTGTTTTTTAGCCCTGTCTCTGCTTATGCTTGGGGTTCTCGCAGATCACCATGACTTTGCCGTGTCTTTTGATGACCTTGCACTTCTCACACATTTTCTTTACTGAAGGTCTGACTTTCATAATATCATTCCTTTCCTTCTTAGTAAGATGATTTGTCGTTGCTTATGCGTCATTCGCAGCCGCGCTGCGGCCTGCGCGATCCCTGCCGTAAATATCGTTACGTAGGATTTTGCTCCTCTTAGGGATCTCACGGGAAATTTCCGGAATGACGGCTTATTTTGTTCTCCAGGTGATGCGTCCTCTGGTGAGGTCGTAAGGCGACATCTCTACGGTCACCTTATCGCCCGGGAGGATGCGGATGAAATTCATCCTGAGCTTACCGGAGATCACGGCCAGAATCTTGTGGCCGTTGGGGAGCTCTACCGTGAACTGAGCGTTCGGCAGAGCATCGGTAACGATACCCTCAATTTCGATAACGTCCTGTTTTGACATGACTTAAGCCTCCAATGCAAAGTCCTTGAGAAAATTTCGTAGTTGTCGGTTTGTTGTAAAGCAATCGACGGATGCGTTCACGACTTGCAGGTGAATGACGTTCTTGCGCTTTGGGCGCTCCAGCGGACGCCGTTTGCCGTCTGCTATGAGCACCGTTCGGCTGTCGATGACTTGAGTCACCGCAAACGCCTTACCCTTGTCGCGACCCGCCTTCGCGATGACGACAGAGCCCTTCGTGATATCCATAAGGGGACCTCACTTGAGCTTGGTCATGATACGCGGCCCGTCGGGCGTGATGCACACCGTATGCTCGAAGTGAGCAGCCAGCGAGCCGTCCGCGGTGACCGCGGTCCACCCGTCGCCGAGTATCTTTGTGTTATAGCCGCCCTGTGTGATCATCGGTTCGATTGCGATAGTCATGCCCGGGATGAGGCGAGGGCCTCGTCCGGGTGTACCGTAGTTGGGTACACTGGGATCTTCATGCAGTTTCGTGCCTACGCCGTGGCCGGTAAAGTTCCGTACCACCCCGTAACCACGAGGTTCGACATACCTCTGCACAGCGCTGCCGATATCGCCGATGCGATTACCTGCCTGCGCCGCCTTGATCCCCTCGTAAAGACTCTCCTCGGTGACGGTGAGGAGGCGCTGAGCCTCTTCGCTTATATCGCCGCAGGGGAAGGTATAGGCGTTGTCGCCGTGATATCCGTGCATTCCTGCCATGATATCTATCGACACGATATCTCCCTGCTTAAGGATCGTCTTCTTGCTGGGTATGCCATGGACTACCACACTGTTCACGGAGATACAGGTGCTCGCCGGATAACCGTTGTAACCGAGGGTGGAGGGCACTCCGCCCTCACCCTCGATAAACTTCTTAACGGCTGTATCGATCTCAAGGGTCGATACTCCCGGCTCGACCATCTCTCCCGCGAGCTTTAAAGCCCGCGCGGACAGTGTGCACGCGTCCTGCATTTTTTGTATTTCGCGTGCGGTCTTTACTACGATCATGCTTACGCCTCGAGAGCCTCGAAAGTAAGTCTGGTGGTCTCCTCAACGGAGTTCGCACCCTCTACGACGGCGAGCTTGCCCTGACTCTTGTAATAATACTTGAGGGGCTCGGTCTCCTTGTGGTAGATCTTGAGACGCGCTTTGACCGTAAGCGGATGGTCGTCCTTGCGCTGAATAAGGGCGCCTGCGCAATCATCGCAGATACCTGCCTGCTTGGGGCGTAAGCTCACAAGATGATAGGGTCTGCCGCATTTCTCGCACACGCGGCGTCCGGACATACGGTCGATGATGACGTCGTCGGGTACCTCGATATCGACTACCTTGTCGATCTCGATACCCATGTTGTCCAGAGCCTCGGCCTGAGGGATGGTACGGGGGAAGCCGTCGAGGATGAAGCCGTCCTTGCAGTCGTCTTCAGCCAGTCTGTCCTTGATGATGCCGATAACGACCTCATCGGGGACGAGCTTGCCCGATTCGATGAACGTTTTAGCCATCTTACCCATCGCTGTACCGCTCTTCAGCGCGGCACGGATGATATTACCCGTGCTGATCTGGGGGATATGATAGCGCTCGCTGATAACAGCTGCCTGGGTGCCTTTGCCGGCACCGGGAGCGCCTAAAAGGATAAGTTTCATAATCTGCACCTCTGTCTGAGATTAAGATCAGTCAAGGAAGCCCTGATAGTGACGCATCATCATCTGGCTCTCAAGCTGCTTAGCTGTATCCAGAGCGACGCCGACGATAATGATGACGGATGTACCGCCCATAGACAGACCTCTGAGGCCTGAGAAGTCGGAGTACAGGATCGGGAGCAGCGCGATGAACGCGAGGAACAGAGCTCCGATAAGGGTGATCCTCGACAGGATCTTAGCTATGAAATCGGCAGTAGGTCTGCCGGGACGGATACCGGGGATGGTACCGTTGTTCTGCTTGAGGTTGTTTGCCATCTCGATCGGATTGTACTGGATCGTGGTATAGAAATACGCGAACGCCAAGATCAGAACGAAGTACAGAACAGCGTACAGCCAGCCGGAGGGGGAGAAAGCGTCAAAGAAAGCCTTCCAGAAGCCTTCCTTGGGCTGTGTGAACATCTGGATGGTGCTGGGGATAGAGAGGATGGAGGACGCGAAGATGATCGGCATAACGCCGCCCAGAGCTACCTTGATCGGCAGATGAGTGGACTGGCCGCCGTACATCTTACGGCCGACGACGCGCTTAGCGTACTGGATCGGGATACGTCTCTCTGCATCCTGCATAAAGGTGATGACCCAGATGACGCCGAGGAACAGGACGATCCAAAGCGGAACCAGAACATAATACTGGGTAGCGCCCTGTGAACCGAGGTTCCAGTACTCGGCAAGGAGGTTGACCGTGTAGGGCAGGCGCGCGATGATGCCGGCGAAGAGCAGGATAGAGATACCGTTGCCGATACCGTTCTTGTTGATCTGCTCGCCCAGCCACATGATGAGCGCCGTACCTGCGGTGAACGTGAGTATGATCACGATCGCAGAGAAGACAGCCGGGAAACCTGTCGTGTACTTGGCAATCGGAAGACCGGTTGCGTTCTCGGCAGCGTTGTCGATCGTGTTCTTAAGGAAGAAGTAGTAGGCGGTACCCTGGATAAGACCGAGGGCGACCGTTACATAACGGGTGATAGCTGCGATCTTCTTGCGGCCCTCTTCGCCTTCCTTGGAGAGGCGCTCGAGGGGCGGGATAGCTACGCACAGCAGCTGCATGATAATGGAGCTGTTGATGTAGGGCGTGATACCCATAGCGAAGATCGTTGCGTTTGAGAACGCGCCGCCGGAAAGGGTGTTCAGGTAACCGACGAGGGTATCGTCGACGCCCTGAGCGTTACCCATAACGCTTGCCAGCGCATCCATGTTCAGGAAAGGAACCGGGATAACGGAACCAATACGGAAAATAACTACGATTAACAGTGTAAAGAGAATCTTCTTACGCAGATCCGGGATAGACCAGGCGTTTCTGATTGTCTTAAACAATTTAAATCACCTCAGCCTTTCCGCCGGCAGCTTCGATCTTGGCGGCAGCGCCCTTAGAGAACGCGTTAGCCTTGACAGTCAGCTTTTTGGTTATGTTGCCGTTGGAAAGAATCTTAACGCCGTCAAAGGAGTTTTTCACGATACCCTTCTCTGTGAGCGCAGCGATATCTACAACAGCACCATCCTCAAACTTGTTGAGCGTACCGACATTGATTGCAACAATATTCTTTCTGAAGATGTTGTTGAAGCCGCGCTTAGGGATACGGCGCTGCAGCGGCATCTGACCGCCTTCAAAGCCTACGCGCATACCCTTACCGGCCCTTGCCTTTTGACCCTTGTGACCTTTACCGGCTGTCTTGCCCTGACCCGAGCCATGGCCGCGGCCGATTCTCTTAGCTTCCTTCTTGGAACCCTCAGCGGGGGATAATTCATGAAGTTTCATATCTTTCGCACCTCCTTAGTCTTTCTCAACCTCTATGAGGTGGATGATCTTCTGTACCTTGCCCTGTGTAGCGGCGTTGTCGGGCTGCTCTGTGCAGTCGCCGATCTTCTTCAGACCCAGGGAATAAGCGGTAGCAATCTGATCCTTCTTGGAGCCGATGAGGCTCTTAACCAACTTGATTTTCATATTGCCGCCTCCTTACAGAATCTCTTTAACGGACTTGCCGCGAACGCGGGCGACCTCTTCGGCTGTGCGCAGAGCGCCCAAGCCCTGGAGGGTGGCTCTTACAACGTTGCAGGGGTTGTTAGAGCGCAGAGCCTTTGTACGGATGTCCTTGATACCGACAGCCTCAACGACGGCACGAACCGGACCGCCGGCGATAACGCCGGTACCGGGAGCGGCAGGCTTCATCAGAACTCTGCCTGCGCCGTATGCGCCGATGATCTCGTGCGGAATTGTAGTACCCTTGAGGGATACTTTCATGAGGTGCTTCTTAGCGTCCTCGATGCCCTTGCGGATCGCGTCGGGAACTTCACCGGCCTTGCCGATACCGAAGCCGACTGTGCCCTCGCCGTCGCCGACAACAACCAGCGCGGCGAACTTCATGACGCGGCCGCCCTTGACGGTCTTGCTGACGCGGTTGATCGCGACAACGCGCTCGGTGAGCTCCAGTGTAGATGCGTCTATAATATTAGCCAAAGTAATTCCTCCAATCCTTAGAAGTTGAGGCCGCCCTCACGGGCGCCTTCGGCCAACGCTTGTACACGGCCGTGATAGATGTTACCGCCTCTGTCGAAAACGACGTCGGTGATGTTCTTTTCTTTCGCACGCTCTGCGATGAGCTTGCCGACAGCCTTTGCAGCCTCTTTGTTGCCGCCGCCATCTATGGTCTTGTCGAGAGAAGAAGCGCTGCAAAGTGTAACGCCCTTAACGTCGTCGATGATCTGAGCATAGATGTTGTTTGTGGAGCGGAACACACAAAGGCGAGGACACTCGGCTGTGCCGCTTAACTTACCGCGTACTCTCTTGTGTCTCTTGACACGAGCAGCTTTGGAATCAGGTCTACTTACCATTGTTATTTCACTCCTTTAATTAAGCCTTACCGGCCTTGCCTTCCTTACGACGGATGTATTCACCGGCATACTTGATGCCCTTACCCTTGTAAGGCTCCGGCGGGCGTTTCTCTCTGACCTCGGCAGCAAACTGACCGACTTTTTGCTTATCAATGCCGTGGATGATGATGCTGTTGGGGTTGGGGACCTCGATAGTGATATCCTCGTTGTCCTCCATGATTACCTGATGGGAGTAACCGATGTTCATAACGAGCTGCTTGCCCTGCTTCTGAACACGGTAACCGACGCCGTTGACCTCGAGCTCCTTCTTGTAGCCCTCGGTGACGCCTACCACCATGTTGTGGATGATCGTACGGGTAAGGCCGTGCAGAGAGCGGTTGAGCTTCTCATCGTTCGGACGCTTTACCTCGATGACTGCCCCATTGATTTCTACGGTCATATTGGGGTTGATCTTCTGGGTGAGCTGACCCTTGGGACCCTTGACCGTGATAACACCGTTTTCGAACTTAGCTTCGACGCCGGCGGGAATATTTATAGGTTTTCTTCCAATTCGAGACATGATCGCACCTCCTCTTTACCAAATGAACGCGAGAACTTCGCCGCCGACGTTCTGCTTGCGGGCTTCACGGTCGGTCATAACACCCTTAGAGGTGGAGATGATGGCGATACCAAGGCCCTTCATGACCTTGGGCATATCCTCAACGTTGCTGTAGATACGCAGGCCGGGCTTGGAAACGCGTCTGAGACCCTGGATGACCGGGGTCTTGCCCTCAAGATACTTGAGAGTGACGGTGATGACGCCCTGCTTGCCGTCCTCCTCAACGGAGAAGTTCTTGATATAGCCCTCGTCCATCAGGATCTGGCAGATAGCCTTCTTCATGTTGGACGCGGGGATCTGTACTGTGTCGTGTTTAGCTGAGTTAGCGTTACGGATTCGTGTCAGTAAATCAGCTATTGTATCTGTAATTTGCATAACTTAAATCCTCCTTGCTTACCAGCTTGCTTTCTTTACGCCCGGGATCTCGCCCTTGTAAGCGAGCTCACGGAAACAAATACGGCATACGCCAAACTTACGAAGGTAGGCGTG
>ONPE01000058.1 GCA_900319615.1 uncultured Eubacteriales bacterium | reverse complement strand
ATAGCTGTCGATGATGCCGTCGTAGCCGATGATCTGCACCTGACCGGGGATATCTATCCCCCTCTCCCTCAAAAAGCCGATGACCTTGCTCGCCATGATGTCTGAGTTGCAGAAGATTCCGTCATATCTGAAACTGCCGTCAGAGATATACTCCTCGAGCAAATTGTAGATCGGCTCCTCAGGTTCGTCGTCGGTGAAGAGCAGCGTATCGTAGTCTACATTATTCATCTGACAAACGCTCTCGAAGCCTGCGCAGCGCTTGTTGGGCTCGCCCTGTATCCTTGAGGTGATGCGCATGAACAGGAGCTTTTTGCAGCCGAGCTCTATCAGCTTCCCTGCGGCGAGCTCTCCTCCTCTGAAATTATCGGAGGATACGCAGGGGATGCCGGCGTCGAGATGGCGGTCGATGGTGACGATGGGGATGGATTCGCCGACCTCGAGGTTGGGGCTGTAGGTCAGGGCGATGACTCCGTCCATCTTGTTGCTGCGCACCAGAGAAAAGCTCTTTTGCTCAGCCTCGTGGTCATAGTTCGTTATCATCAGTATCGAGCGATAGCCTCTGTTCATCAGGCTCTTGGTGAGCTCGTCGGTCAGATTCGCAAAAAACGGATGCTTCAGCGAGGGCATGACCAGAGCCACGGTGTAGGTCTTGCTGCTTTTTAATGCGCGGGCGTAGGCGTTCACCTGATAGCCCAGCTTGTCTATGGCAGCCTCTACGCGCTCACGGCTCTTTTTGCCGACGGGCAGACCGTTGATGACCTTGGATACGGTAGCGAGGGAGAGTCCGCATTCCTGCGCGACGTCCTTCATGGTAGGAGTTGAGTCGGTTTTCATATCCGTTCACCTTTCCGTAATAATAATTAACGGGTATCGTGCGGTTATATTATAGCAGATAACAATACAAAAATAAAGGCTTTTTGACAAAAAATCTAAATTTTACGTAAAACGTTTAACCTTATGTCAAAATACACAAAATCGGTTATGTTTTATGTGCTATCTCACAAAAATGCCAACTATGAGCAAAAAAACTTGTCAAATCGTTGACACACTTTCGCTTTGGTGCTATACTTTAACCACGCTGAAAACGTAATTGTGTAAAACGTTTTACATACTGCTCCGGGCAGAAGCAGACGATCGGTGCATATGTCGGACGCGATACACGCAAAACTCAAACGCAAAACTCAAACAAAGAAAGGAAAATGCACATGAAAAAGAGAGTATTAGCAATCCTATTAGCACTCGTCCTCGTACTTGGCTTAGCAGCCTGCTCGGGCGGCGGCAACAGCGGTGACGGAGGCTCCTCCTCCGGCGGTAAGAAAGTAGCGATCACCATCTTCAACTCCAAGATGGAGATCCAGAGCCAGATGGAAGAAATGGCTAAGAAGTATTCTGAGGAAAAAGGCGTAGACCTCGAGGTTTACTATTCCTCCGATACAGTTGCAGCTCACCTGTCCACCCGTTATGCATCCAACGATCCCTACACCATCTCCATGGTCGACGCTAAGGACGTTTACTCCCTCGCAGCCGATCACGCTGTTGATCTTTCCGATCAGGATTGGGTCAAGGATACAACTCAGGCTATCGCTATCGACGGCAAGACCTACGGCTTCCCCGTATGCGTCGAGGCTCGCGGCATCATCTACAACGCCGACGCTATCAAGAAGGCAACCGGCGCAGACTTTGATCCCACCAGCATCAAGAAGACAGCCGACCTCCAGGCTATCGCTGAGAAGTGCGGCACAGGCGTCATGAAGGAAGACTGGTCTCTGGCAGCTCACTACCTCGCAGAGGTTTACGAGCAGCAGAGCGATCCCGATGCTTTCATCAAGGGCATCAAGGACGGCTCCATCAAGCTCGCAGACGACGCTAAGTTCAACGCTCTTATGGACACCTTCGACGTCCTCAAGGCTAACAACTATGCTAAGGACGCTGCTATCTCCGCAGAGCGCGAAGTAACAGAGCAGAAGCTCGCAGAAGGCGAGATCGGCCTCATGTTCGGCGGCAACTGGGATTGGTCTGTAATCAACGCTTATCAGTACTCCGAGAACATGGGTATCATGCCTGTTCCCAACGATGTTGACGACGGTTCTTCCGACAAGCTCGTAGGCGGCGGTTCCAAGTACTTCTTCATCGACTCCTCCGAGAACACCTCCGACGAACAGCGTCAGGCTGCGAAGGACTTCCTCAACTGGCTCGTATATGACGAGGCAGGTCAGGACTTCATCGTTAACCAGTGCGCTCTCGTTCCCGCTTACTCCAACATCACTCTTGCAGTTAAGGATCCGCTCGGCGCTTCTGTCAAGAAGTATGCAGATGCAGGCGCTCTGATCCCCAACTACAACTATCTCCCCGACGATCACTATGCAAAGTGCGGCGCTATCTTCCAGAAGTATCTGGCTAACGAGATCGATCGTGCACAGTTTGCTGCTGAGATCACAGAATATTGGTCAACCGCTGAGGTCGGAGCTCACTAAGCTCTGACAGCTACTCAGTTGCTGACGTTCCATAATTAATTGAAGGGGCGTCCACAGGCCGCTTGGGGACGCCCTCTTCTTATTTTTACCGGTCGGTTTTACATGATAAAACTTCGGTCTGTGACCGGTGAGCCCTTTACAGCAAAGCGGCAGAATGGAATGAATTTTGTGTATGAAACAAAATAAGTTGTCCTATAAGATAGAACAATACCTGATATTCGCAGGTCCCGGTACGATACTGTTTCTTGCTGTAGTTATCGTTCCGTTCATATACGGTCTTTATCTTACCCTGACCAGCTGGGACGGCGTAAGCGCCACAAAGACCTTTGTCGGCCTGCAGAATTTCGCTGCGGCGTTCAGCGACGCCGATTACTGGAAGGCGATGCTCCGTACGGTCATCTACTCCGTATTCGCAGTCGTCCTTATCAACATCATGTCCTTTGCCCTCGCGTTCCTCGTAACGAGGGGCATCAAGGGTCAGAACTTCTTCCGTTCCGGCTTCTTCGTACCGAACCTCATCGGCGGTATCGTACTCGGTTACGTATGGAAGTTCGTTTTCAATCGTGCTTTTGTCGCGATCTTCGGCGGTTCCTCTCTGCTTGCAAGCACCGAAGGAGCTATGTTCTGCCTCATCATCGTATCGGTGTGGCAGTATGCGGGCTACATGATGCTTATCTATGTTGCGGGCTTCATGAGCGTATCCAAGGATGTTGAAGAGGCGTCGCGTATCGACGGCTGCACATCCGCACAGGCTATGAGAAACGTAACCATCCCGCTGATGCGCTCGAGCTTCGTTCAGTGCATCTTCCTGAGCATCACCCGCTGCTTCGTTGTATACGACGTAAACCTCTCCCTGACAAAGGGCGACCCGTTCAACACGTCGGTCATGGCTGCGATGCACGTATACAATCAGGCATTCACCTACAAGAACTACGGCTTGGGTCAGTCCGAGGCGGTCATCCTCTTCGCTGTCTGCGCTATCGTAGGCGTGACTCAGGTTCTCATCGGTAAGCGAGGGGAGGTTGAAGCGTAATGAGTGAAAACGAAAAAGCTGCCAGAAGGAAAAAGATATCTCATGTGATCATGTGGATCGTGCTCTTAGTACTTTTCATATGCTTCATCTTCCCGTTCTTCCTTGTCATCATCAACGTATTCAAGGATAAAGCCGACATCACGGTAGATCCGCTGTCGCTGATAGGCGCCCACGGATTTACACTCAAAAACTTCCCCGAAGCCATGAAGAAGATGAACTTCTGGACGGTCTTCGGAAACTCCCTTATCATAACCATCTGCGCTACGGTATTCACCATCGTCCTCTCCTCTATGACGGCGTTCGTCATCGTGCGTAACGGAAGATGGAAGCTGTGTACGATGATATTCTCGCTGATGATCGCTTCGATGGTCATCCCGTTCCAGGTACTGATGGTACCGCTGGTATCCGTATACGGCGGCATACTCAACTCGCGCATCACGCTTATACTTATGCACGTCGGCTTCTCGATGTCGATGGCGGTATTCATGTTCCACGGGTCGATAAAAACGAACATCCCACTAGAGCTTGAGGAGGCGGCGACGATCGACGGCTGCAACCGATGGCAGACCTACTGGAAGGTCGTCTTCCCCCTGCTCAAGCCCACAGTCGCTACCGTCGGCATCATCAACGCCATGGCGTTCTGGAACGACTATCTCCTGCCCAGCCTGGTACTCAAGAAGAAGAATCTGTACACGATCCCGATAGCTACACAGGCTTTCTACGGCACATACTCTACCGATATCGGTCTTATCATGGCTGCCCTGCTGCTCGCCATGCTGCCGATACTTATACTGTACGTATTCCTGCAGCGCTACATTGTCGAGGGCGTTACCTCCGGCGCTGTTAAAGGATAATATTCATTTTTTTCCTGATTTCCTTTCCCCTATGGGTACACGCCGGTTAACTCGGAATCCGACCCCGCCGGTATCTTTATACCTGATTAGCCGGCGTATACTCCGGGGAGAGAAAAATCAAAAACTTTTAGGAGGTTCCGCCGGATGAGAAAATTATTCAGATCAGACAGCCCTATCATGAAGGCTCTGACCATCGCGGCTGATCTTCTTATCCTGAATCTGCTTACCTTAGTGCTAAGTCTGCCCCTGATAACGATGGGGCCTGCCGTCACAGCCATGAACGATATCGTCATTCACATCGTTCGCGGAGAAGAGGGCTACACCGTAAAACCGTACTTCCAATCCTTCAAGGCTAACTTCAAGCAAGGTCTTCTGCTGGGGCTGATACTCATTTTATCAGCCGCCATCCTGTATGTAGACTACCTCGCCGCAGTCGCCTATATACCGCCGATGCGGGTGGGCATCATCGCCATAGGGATCATCATACTCGCGATATCCTTCTATGCGTTCGGCTTGCTCGCGCGCTATGAGAACACCTTCGGCGGCACGCTGAAAAACGCCGCCCTGCTCGCTGTGGGGAACTTCCCCCGCACGCTGTTCATGGTGGTATGCGCGGTCGGGTTATGGTTTTTGTGTATCACATACTATAAGTTCGGATTCCCGATACTTATACTGTTCGGCTTCTCTCTCCCGTGCTTTGTGAACATTCTGCTTTTGAACGGAGTTTTCCGCAAGCTGGACGGAGATGTAGATGAAGATGATGACGAAGCCGATGAAAAGGGCAGCAAATTCTGGAAAGGCTTCTATCGAAAAAGCAAATAATCCAAGCGAAAATGCAATAATATAAGAAGGAATTATGCTAATGCAAAGTGTTCTTCTTTCAAAAGCTCGCGAATACGAAAACGAGCACATACCAAAAATTTCTCCGGCGCTTCTCCCCCGCTTTCACGTAACGGGCGAGGTAGGCTGGATCAACGATCCGAACGGCTTTTCGCTGTATCGGGGCGAGTATCACTTATTCTTCCAGTACAATCCCTACAGCACGCACTGGGACACCATGCACTGGGGTCATGTCAAGACCCGTGATTTCATCAGATGGGAACGCCTGCCCTGCGCGCTGGCTCCCGACGAGAGCTACGACAAAGACGGCTGCTTCTCGGGCAGCGCAATTGAGCTCCGGGACGGACGGCACCTCCTGATATATACCGGCGTCAGAAAGACAGACGACGGTGACGAGTACCAGACCCAGTGTCTCGCCTTCGGCGACGGGATAAACTACGAAAAATATGAGAACAACCCCGTGATAAGCGACGAGCTCCTCCCCGAGGGAGGCAGCCACGTACACTTCCGCGATCCCAAGATATGGGAAAGCGACGGCAAGTTCTGCGTTGTGACCGGTAATCTCACCTGTGACGGCAGCGGCGCCGTGCTTCTGTTTGAAAGCGACGACGCTGTGCACTGGAGCAGGGTTAGCACCGTAGCAGCATCCGAGAACCGCTTCGGCAGGATGTGGGAGTGTCCCGATCTCTTCAAGCTGGACGGGAAGGATGTACTGCTCGTCAGCCCGCAGGAGATGCGCGGCGACGGCATGGAGTTCATCTTCGGCAACACCACGCTCTGCCTTATCGGCGAGCTGGGTGACGACGGCGTTCTCACAAGAGAAACGGAGCACACCATCGACTACGGTCTGGACTTCTACGCTCCGCAGACCGTTCCGACCCCGGACGGCAGACGCGTCATCATCGCGTGGATGCAGTACTGGAACAGCGTGGAGATACGTCCCGTAGAGACCCTCCCCTTCTTCGGTCAGATGACCCTGCCCCGCGAGCTGAACGTCCGCGACGGCAGGCTTATCCAAAAACCCGTAAGGGAGCTGGAGAACTATCGCAAAAATCGCGTATCCTATACGGATATCTCCGTAGACGGCAAGACGACCCTCCCCGGTATAAGGGGCAGGAGCCTCGATCTTACGGTCGCTGTCAGACCGGACGGTACCGATCTTTACAAAAGCTTTATCGTAAATGTCGCCGAGGGCGAAGGCTATGTGACCTCTATCCGCTATCGTCCCGATAAAGGCACCGTTCTCGTGAACAGGAGCCGCAGCGGATGGCCCGAGAACGTCATGAACCACCGGGAATTCGCGGTTCGCGACAGACAGGGCGAGATCACGATACGCTTCATCCTCGACCGGTACAGCATGGAGCTCTTTGTCAACGGCGGCGAGCAGGCGGCGAGCTTCGCCATCTTCCCGCCCGAAGAGGCTGACGGGATCAGCTTCGAGTCAAAGGGCAAGGCTCTTATCAATATCGAACAATACACTTTGGATATCTAATTAACAAGTAAATCAAAAATCCACAATTATCTATATAATCCATTGGCGGGCGATCACTCCACAATATGAGCGTCCGTACATAAAAGAAGGAGGATTATTACCGTCAGCTTGCGGTGCGGCAGAGTGGAGACCTGTCGTAATGCGGTGCATCATATATAAGGATGCCGCGAGGCGGATCGGAGGAGTCCCTTCCGTCAGAGCACTGTTAAATGTCAGAAGTTATATTAAAAGGAATCAAAAAGGTATACGAAGGCAACGTAACTGCAGTACACGATGTAAACCTGCACATCCAGGATAAGGAATTTATCGTTTTGGTCGGTCCCTCCGGCTGCGGTAAGTCCACGACCCTGCGCATGGTCGCCGGCCTCGAGGATATCTCAGGCGGCGAGCTGTATATCGACGGCAAGCTGTGCAACGACGTAGAGCCCAAGGACAGAGATATCGCGATGGTATTCCAGTCCTACGCTCTGTATCCTCATATGACCGTGCGCGACAACCTCGGCTTCGCCCTCAAGCTCAAGAAGGTCCCCAAGGCAGAGATCAAGCAGAAGGTAGAAGAGGTCGCCCGCGTTCTGGATATCACCCAGTACCTCGACCGTAAGCCGAAGGCTCTCTCCGGCGGTCAGAGACAGCGTGTCGCTATCGGACGCGCGATGGTCCGTGATCCTAAGGTCTTTTTGATGGACGAGCCGCTCTCCAACCTCGACGCCAAGCTGAGGAACCAGATGCGCGCCGAGATCATCAAGCTCCGCTCCCGCATCAACACCACCTTCATGTATGTTACCCACGACCAGACCGAGGCTATGACCCTGGGCGACCGTATCGTCATCATGAAGGACGGCTATGTGAACCAGATCGGTACTCCTCAGGAGCTGTTCGGCAAGCCCGTGAACCTCTTCGTAGCAGGCTTCATCGGAATGCCCGTCATGAACTTCTTCGCAGGCTGCAAGCTGCTGCTTGAGAACGGTAAATACATCGCTGAGATCCGCGGCGTCAAGTTCGAGCTTGACGAGTTCCAGCAGAAGGCTCTCAAGTCCCGCAACCAGAAGCCCTGCGAGATCATCTGCGGCATCCGTCCCCAGCACATCACCGTAGGCGAAGGTCAGCTCAGCGCAAAGGTCGAAGTCAGCGAGCTGCTCGGTACCGAGTTCAACCTCCATGCCCGTTCGGGCGACGACGAGGTTGTCATGGTCATCCCCACGATGGATCTCGAGACCGACGTATCTATGGGCGCTAACATCAAGTTCACCGTTCAGCCCAAGCTGATCCAGCTCTTTGATAAAGAATCTGGTATGATCCGGTATCCGCCGAGGCTAACGCGCCTGAGTGTGCCAGGTATTGATTATCTGATTATCAGAGCGAGAAACTTTCGTTCATGTTGGTTTTCGCCGGGCTGTCAAGGCAGCCCGGCACTCCTTTAATACTAAAATCTAAGTAAGCAACTGATTGATTCGGCGTTACTGTTACAATGTCATTGCGAAGCCCGAAGCCTCTCGTTATGAGAGGTGCCGTGAAACGGCAGGCTGTGGCAATCCCCTTCCCCTTAATGGCTCTGTCAATGACCATCTGTTCCTATCCGGGGGATTCCCACGTCGGTCAAGAATAAGGTTGAGATTGTTACGGGCTGAAGCCCTCACAATGACGATCTATAGTGCCCTCCTCGGAATGACAATGTATATGATTTGGAGTATAAAATGAATAAGATGTATGATGTAGTCGCCTTAGGCGAATTATTGATAGATTTCACCCAAAACGGAATCTCCGATCAGGGCAATCCCGTTTTTGAGGCGAACCCCGGCGGCGCGCCCTGCAACGTGCTCGCCATGCTCAAAAAGCTCGATAAGAACTGCGCCTTCATCGGCAAGGTCGGCGACGATATGTTCGGCAGGAGCCTGCGCGATACCGTCTCGGATATCGGGATAGACACAAGCTCGCTGCTGTCGGATCAGTCGGTGAACACCACGCTCGCGTTTGTCCGGACCTTCGAGAACGGTGACCGCGATTTTTCGTTCTACCGCAATCCCGGAGCGGATATGATGCTCACCGCCGACGAGATACCCGAGGATATGCTCGCGAATACGAGGATCTTCCACTTCGGCACGCTCTCGATGACCCACGATGCCGTGCGCGAGGCTACCAAGAAGGCTGTGCGTATCGCCAAGGAGAACGGCGCGATGATCTCCTTCGACCCGAACCTCCGTCCTCCCCTGTGGAGCAGCCTTGAGGCAGCCAGAGAGCAGATCGAGTGGGGTCTCTCACAGTGCGACATCCTCAAGATCGCAGACAACGAGATCGAGTTTATATCCGGCAGCTCCGACTTTGACGAGGGAGCGGCATATCTCAAAAAGAACTTCCCGAATATCCGCCTGCTGAATGTCACAGCGGGTCCCGACGGAAGCTACTCCTATTACGGAGATAAAAAGATATTTGTGCCCGCGTTCAAGCTGGGCGGAACCATCGAGACCACCGGCGCCGGCGATACCTTCTGCGCCTGCGCTCAGGCGTTCGCGCTGGATAAGGGTCTCGACGATCTTACCGACGACGACCTCACCGCCATGCTTCGCTTTGCAAACGCTGCGGCGTATATCGTCACCACCAAGAAGGGCGCGATCCGCGCGATGCCCGACCGTGCCGACGTAGAAAAAATACTGAATGAAAACTGATAAAGACTTTTTCAGGGAGAATGATAGTCATGAAAAAGGATTATAGCAACGAGCTCGGTATACGCTTCAAGAGCCGATACGACGAGCTCAAGTGGCTGTACTATGAGCTGTATCACGAGGATAAGCAGGGGTTCGATTATCTCTGCAAGCTGATAAAGCAGAATTATACCGAGCGTGACGAGGCTCTGAAACAACGTGACCGCGAACGCGAAGAGGACACATACTGGTATCGCGGCAACGATATCGTCGGCATGATGCTCTATGTCGATAACTTCGCCGGCAACCTCAACGGCGTCATCAAAAATATTGATTATTTCACCGAGAGCGGCGTAAACTATCTTCACCTCATGCCGCTGCTGGACAGCCCTAAAGAGAACAGCGACGGCGGCTATGCCGTGGCTGACTTTCGCAAGGTGCAGCCCCATCTGGGCACGATGGACGACCTGCGCAAGCTGACCGCCCTGTGCCACAAGCGCGGCATCAACTGCTGTCTTGACTTTGTCATGAATCACACCAGCGACGAGCATGAGTGGGCAAAGGCTGCCCGTGAGGGCGACCCCGACGCCCGCAGCCACTACTTCTTCTACGACAACTGGGAGATACCCCAGGCCTTTGAGAGGACCGTACCGCAGGTTTTCCCGAGGACAGCCCCCGGCAACTTCACTCAGCTCGACAACGGCGAGATCGTCATGACTACCTTCTATCCGTACCAGTGGGATCTGAACTACGCTAACCCGATGGTGTTCAACGATATGACCGCCAATATGCTGTTCCTCGCCAACGCCGGTATAGATGTTATCCGCCTTGACGCGGTGCCCTATATCTGGAAGGAGCTCGGCACCACCTGCCGCAATCTGCCGCAGGTGCACAACATCGTCAGGATGATGCGCATCATCTGCGAGATCGTGTGCCCGTCGGTGCTGCTGCTGGGCGAGGTCGTCATGGAGCCCTCTAAGGTCGCCCCCTACTTCGGTACCGAGAAAAAGCCCGAGTGCCATATCCTCTACAACGTTACGACGATGGCGAGCATATGGAACACCTTCGCCACGCGCGACGTCCGCCTGCTGCGCAAGCAGATCGAGAAGGTCGGCGAGCTGGATTCGAACTGCGTGTTCCTCAACTATCTGCGCTGTCACGACGATATCGGCTGGGGTCTGGACTACGACTTCCTCAGATATTTCGGCATGGAGGAGATACCTCACAAGCAGTTCCTCAATGATTTCTTCACCGGCAGATTCAAGGGCAGTCCGGCTCGCGGAGAGCTGTACAACGACGACCAGATCCTGCGCGACGCAAGGCTATGCGGTACGGCCGCCAGCCTTTGCGGTATCGAGGCGGCTCTGTGGGATAAGGACGACAAGGCGCTGGATATCGCCGTAAAAGCAGATATAATGCTCCACGCGTTCATGTTTTCCCTCAGCGGCATCCCCGTCATCTACAGCGGCGATGAAGTCGGTCAGCTGAACGACTATACATATCACGCGGATATCAACAAGAAATTCGACAGCCGTTATCTCCACCGCGGCAAATTTGACCGTAAGCTCGCCAAAAAGCGTACCGACCCCGACAGCTATCAGGGCAGGATATTCAACTCTCTGAAAAGGATGGGCGAGGTTCGCGGAAAGAACAGGGCGTTCAAGCAATGGGCGAAGATATCGACGTTCGACGCCGGCTCCTATAATGTCCTCGGCTTCTACCGCGCGTACAAGGAGCAGAATCTTCTGGCTCTGTTCAACTTCTGTGATGAAGAACGCACCGTGGAGTTCGACATAGATCTGTCCTACACCGATCTGATTACCGGCAAAAAGCATAAACAGCAAAAGATCACCCTCGGAGCCTACGGCTTCGTATGGGCGCTGACAGAATAAAAATATTTAAGCCTTCATAAAAGCAGGGACGACCGTTTCGGACGCCCCTGTTTTATGTTTTCAATTATTCGTTTCGCTGATGTTAAAAATCGTAATGCTAATGCAATTACGGTGATCGGGTCGTGATGCTATATACGAGAGCAAAAAATACTGTCCGAAATAATCTTGCGGAAAACGGATCACAGATAATTATCTATCAGTCAGAGATCAGATAAATTATAAAATAACGCGGATTTTTGCGGTTTTTTTATTATAATAATTACATTTTGATAATAACTGTTGTGTTTTTCGGTCTTTTTCCCTATAATGTAAATACGGATCCTCAATCGACAAAATCATACGACGCATGGAGCGTACGATTTCGCCGTTGCATGACGGACGCATCAAAGTCAGAAGCGCCCCACCTTAACGGCGGAGCTTCTATATAAACGGCTGATATTCGGCTGAATTTTCAACAACGGAGGTTTTTTATGACAGTATT
>ONPE01000168.1 GCA_900319615.1 uncultured Eubacteriales bacterium | reverse complement strand
ACCAGCGTGAATGTGGTCGACCCGCCCTCGGGGGTGTCGGCAAGAACGGAGAAGGTGCCTTTTTCGTTCTCGACGCCGATCTCCTTGATATCGGCGGGGACATACTCGAGCAGCTTGCCGCTGCCGTTCTGCAGTATCTCTCCGTTTTCATCGACAGCTACCTGAGCCTCATGCACGCCCTTGTCGTTGACGTCCGTGGTGATCTTTGCGGGCAGCAGGCTCTCGTCGTTGGTGGCGCCTTTGGGCGTATGCGTGCGCATGAATATCAGCATACACACGAGAGCCGCGACCACAACGGCGGCGATTATCGGGATGAGGAGCTTCTTGTTTATCTTTGATTGTTTTACGGGCTTTTGTTCCTCCTGCTCGCGGCTGAGAAAACGCGAAAGAGCGTCGTCGCCGTTTTCTTCGGCAGCCGCTTCTGCGGTAGTATCCTCAGCTTCCTTTACATTTTCGGAGGCTTCAACTGCTTCGGCAGTAGCTTCCGCAGCAGTCTCTTCGGTGATCTCTTCGGGAGCTAAGCCCTTGTTCTCGGTGTTATCTGCCATCAGCGGTACCTCCTGCGTATCCAGATGATCAAGCCGGCGATCAGCACGCCTATGGGTATTACGAAGCGGACAAGTATCGAGGGGATGAGGATGGAGTCGACCGAAGTCAGACCCAGCTCGTTTGCAGAGGGATTCTTGCCCTCGATGATGACGCTCACATCGTCCTTGTCCGAGAGGGTGTTGAACAGGTTGACGAAATATGCGGCGTTATTGTAGGACGTAGAGCCGATATAGCTCCTTGTCACCGCGTCGTAGGAGCCGATGACCACGACGGAGGACTTTTTGCTGTCCGGTTCACCGTCGCTGCGCTGACCTATGGCGGCGCCGTTGAGCTTCTCGGCGTCGGGGTCAAAGTTCTCGGTATCCTCGCTTAGATCGAGCGGGATGAAGAACGCCTCGTCGGAGGAGGTCAGCAGGGGTTTCGCGGTCGAGGCGTCCTCGACGTCGACCGGCATACACAGGCTCATGACGACGGGGATCTCTGTGCTGCGCAGACCCTTGGTGTAGGTGGTATCATCCTCGGGATAGTCGTAGATAGAGTAGTAGTGGTTATAGCCGGGGATGAGGTGGTTGGTGTTGTTCTCGAAGATATAGCCGTTGCGCACCTTCATGCCGTAGTCGCCTACTAAGGTGTTGAGGTTGGGATACTGCGAGACGTCCTGCTGATCGTTGGGGAAGTAGATAAGGTGATGACCGTACGCTTCGCCGTTGTTCAGCCAGTCGGACAGCTTGGTGTAAATGTCGCTGTCGATGTCGACCTCGGGATCGTAGATGATCAAAAACTCGCTGTCGGCGGATATCTCGCCGTTGAGCAGGCTGACGGTCTCGACCTCATAGGCGTTGTTCTCCAGCAGCGTGATGAAGGGTGAGAGATCCTGCTCGCCCTGACCCGTGAGCACGGTCACCTTGGTCTTTTCTTCCGAGGTGACGTTCATGATCGCGGTCAGCATCGCCTGCTCCACGTGCTGTTCGTTTATCACGTAGGTGCCGTAGTACTGATACTGCTGCTCGTCGTAGCTGAACATATCGGTCAGGTCGACCACGCGGTAACTCTCGCCGCTGACAACCAGCGCGATGTGGCTCTGCGTCCAGTTCACGTCCGGATAATCCTTGGTGAAGGTCGGGTCTGAGGTCAGGTCGACATAGTGCAGGTCGATGTTGTCGTTGCTGTCGGCTATGGAGTGTATCAGCTTGTTAGCCTGCACGAAGTACTTGTAGTTTGTGTTGCCTGAGCTCTCGAAGTCCGATTCCTTTTGCAGGACATATACAGAGACGGGCTTGTTGACGGTGGCGAGGAATTCCTCCGTCTGCTCCTGCAGGCGGAAGGAGCTGTTCTCGGTAACGTCGATATACAGCGGATGGTGATTGGTGAACGCCGCGAGCACCAGATTGAGCAGGATCACGGCGGCGATCACAAGAGCCGTTACTATGGCGGCGCCTGCGCCCATGCGCAGCCTGCGGGATTTCAGCAGACCCTTTGACTTTTTGGAGGTGTTGTTCTCGTTATTCATGGCGCACCTCCTCAGCTCCAGCGGCGCTTCTCAAACACTCTGACGCACAGGAACAAAAAGACCGCGATGACAGAGAGGAAGAAGACCACGCTGGTAAGATTTATGATACCGTTGATGAAGTTGGTGAAGTGAGCGTCGAAGGAGATGTTGTGCAGGATGTCGGATATCCACTCGACGTTTATGACGCCCGAGATAGAGTCGAGCATATATATCAGCAGACCTACGCCGATGGAGATAACCGCGGCGATGATCTGGCTCTCGGTGAGGGCGGAGATGAACATATCTATCGCGATCAGCGCCGCTCCCATCAGCAGCATACCCAGCATCGTGCTCATCAGCACCGGCCAGTCGGGCGATGCGTAGAACGAGAGGATGATCGCGTACAGGATGTATATCGCGTTGCACATACAGTACAGCAGGAACGCGCCCAAAAACTTGCCCATCACGATCTCGGTGAGGCTGACGGGAGCCGTCAGCAGCGCCTGATCTGTCTTTTGGCGCTTTTCTTCGGAGAAGCTGCGCATCGTGATGATCGGGATGATCAGCATGACTATCATCAGCATCGAGAGGAAGAGATAGTTCATCGAGGCGGTGTTGCTCAGCAGACAGTACAGGTAGAAGAACATACCCGAGAAGAAGTAGAACACGGCGAGGACTATGTATCCGATAGCCGAGTTGAAATATGAGCCCAGCTCACGCTTCATTATAGCAGTCATCAGTCCTCACCTCCTTCGGTCAGCTTGAGGAAGCTCTCTTCCAGGGTCAGACCGCCCTGACGCATCATCAGGATGGGGCAGTTAGCCTTAGCGAGCGCGTTGAAGATACCGCGGCGCACATCAGTGCCGCTCTCATATTCTACGGTGTAGCTCATACCGGCGCCCTTTGTGACGCGCTTCACGCCCTCTACGGAGCCGATGGCGTCACGCACGGCGTTGGTCGCGCCGTCTACCTCGAGCGCGAGCATACCGTCGCCGCTGATAGCCTCGGAGAGCTTGTCGGTAGCGGCGTCGGCAACGATCTTGCCGTTGTTTATCATAACGATGCGGTCGCATACAGCCGAGACCTCGCTCAGCACGTGGGAGGAGAAGATGATGGTGTGCTTCTTGCCCAGCGACTTTATCAGCTTGCGGATGTCGATGATCTGCTTGGGGTCGAGGCCGACGGTCGGCTCGTCGAGGATGAGCACCGGCGGATTACCCAGCAGCGCTGCAGCGAGGCCTACGCGCTGGCGGTAGCCCTTTGAGAGGTTGCGGATAACGCGGCTCTCTACGTCGGAGATCTTGACGACCTCCATGACCTCGTCGATGTGCTCCTTCTTCGGCAGGCGGACTTTTTTCAGCTCAAAGATGAATTCGAGGTATTTGCGCACCGTCATATCGGGGTAAAGGGGCGGTATCTCGGGCAGATAGCCGATCTTCGCCTTAGCCTCCCTGGGATGCTCGAGGATATCTACGCCCTCTATCAGCACGGTGCCCTCGCCTGCGCTCAGATAGCCGGTCATGATATTCATGGTCGTGCTCTTGCCGGCGCCGTTAGGCCCCAGAAGCCCCAGCACCTCGCCGCTGTCTGCGGTGAAGCTGACGTCATCCAGCGCCTTGACCGAGCCGTAACGCTTGGTCACGTTTCTAACTTCTATCATTTTTGCTTGCTCTATCATTTTTGCTTGCTCCTTATCGGATGATTATATTTGACCAAACTACATTATATCACATGGATTTGTAATATTCCAGTGAATTTATTGTTAACAAATCGACGCCGAAAAACAGCTGTCATTGTGAAGCCCCTGTTTCAAAGCGAACTGTATGGATTATATCTCAACGCGAGAGGATAATCTTTACAGCTCTTTAACATACGTTTCAGTGGGAGTGGTAGGGTACGGCGCTTGGACACGCGTGTCCGACGTACCGTTACCTATCCGATAAATCTATTTCAAATGCGAAGCAACTGCGACCAATCGCTTAGCGAATGACGCTGAGCGTCCGGTACGTCATAAATGCCGTACCCTACAAATCTCTATGTGACGTTTCTGTGTAAATCGTCAACCCTCCGAGTCGAAACAAGTTTCGACCCACCTCCCTTAGAAAAGGGAGGCAAAAGGCGGTACGTCGCAAGCGCCGTACCCTACAACTCTCTATGTAACGTTGTATAGTAAACCGTCGGGATTATATCCCGGCGCTGTGATCTTCCTTACTCAAGATAATATCAAACAAAACAGTATGTTGTAGTAAAAATAGGTGAGGGGGTCTCCCCCGTGGGGGAGGTGTCGCGAAGCGACAGAGGGGTGCCGTCTCCGGCTGAGGAAAAGCCCTCCATCAATTCTTAACTCCTAACTCCTAATTCCTAACTAAAATACATATCCCAACGCCGTGATCCATCTCGCTTCTGACAACATCTAACATAACAGTATGGTGTACTAAAAACTGCCGCATATTTCAGCGACAGTCTTTAAAAGATTTTCGTTATTATGCCGTACCGTTGACGATCTGCGCGTAGACCTCCTCGGGGATCATCGGAGAGCAAATCTCAGCCATCAGCTCAGGCGCGATCTCTCCCTTTTCGGCGTACTGTCTGCCAGCCTCTTTGACCTTGGCGAGCTTCGGCGCGGTGACCTCTGTAGCCTCGGGAGCGTTGAACATCGGGCTTTCGGGTACGGTGATCGTCGTGTGATTGCCCGGGAAGCACAGCTTGAACTGCATTACAGCAGGCTCGAAATTCTGCTTGCTGTTCGGGAAGCCGCAGCCGCAGATCATCACGTATCTGAGGCGTGAATAATCCGCCTGACCTACGTGTTCGTAGCGGTCGCCGACCTTCTGCATCGCCATCGACGACAGCGGCAGGGTGCGGTCGATCATCGCCTTGAGCGGCGCCGGCATACCGTAGCAGTACAGCGGATAGCTGAAAATCAGCAGGTCGCTTGCGAGTATCTCTTCGAGGATGCCGCGCATATCGTCGTCGTGGACGCAGCTGCCGCCGTTGTGCATACAGGCAAAGCAGCCGGTG
>ONPE01000047.1 GCA_900319615.1 uncultured Eubacteriales bacterium | reverse complement strand
ATATAGTGGAACAGCGCATCGCCAATACAATCGAAGAGAACTTCATGCCCTATGCGATGAGCGTCATCATGTCGCGAGCCATCCCCGAGATAGACGGCTTCAAGCCCTCGCACCGCAAGCTGCTGTACACCATGTACAAGATGGGTCTGCTCACCGGCGCGCGCACCAAGTCGGCGAACATCGTCGGCGCTACGATGAAGCTCAACCCCCACGGCGACAGCGCCATCTACGACACGATGGTTCGTCTGAGCCGCGGCTACGAGGCTCTGCTGCATCCGTATATAGACAGCAAGGGCAATTTCGGTAAGTTCTACTCGCGCGATATGGCGTGGGCTGCCTCGCGTTATACCGAGGCTAAGCTCGACCCGATATGCAACGAGCTGTTCAGGGATATCGACAGGGACACCGTCGATTTCGTCGACAACTACGACAACACGATGAAGGAGCCGACCCTGCTGCCGGCGTCCTTCCCGTCGGTGCTGGTAAACGCCAACACCGGTATCGCCGTAGGTATGGCGAGCAACATATGCTCCTTCAACCTGCGCGAGATATGCGAGACCACAGCCGCCCTGATCCGCGACAAGGATCACGATATCATCACCACCCTGCCTGCTCCGGATTTCTCCGGCGGTGCGCAGATCATCTATAACGAAGAGGCTATCCGCGAGGTCTACCGCACGGGCAGGGGCTCGATCAGAGTACGCTCGGTATACACCTACGACAAAAAGCAGAACTGCATTGACATCACCCATATACCGCCGACCACCACCACCGAGGTCATCATCGAGAAGGTCATCGACCTCGTCAAGAACGGCAAGATACGCGATATATCCGATATCCGCGACGAGACGGGTCTGAGCGGTATGAAGATCACCATCGACCTCAAGCGCGGCACCGACCCCGATAAGCTGATGCAGAGGCTCTTCAAGCTGACCACGCTGGAGGACAGCTTCTCCTGCAACTTCAACATCCTGATCGGCGGCGTGCCGATGACCCTCGGGGTAGGGGAGATACTGAGCGAGTGGATAGCCTTCCGTATCGAGTGCATCCGCCGCCGCACCTTCTTCGACCTCTCCAAGAAGAAAGACAAGCTCCATCTTCTCGAGGGCTTGAAGCTGATACTCCTCGATATCGACAAGGCGATAAAGATCGTCCGCGAGACCGAGGAGGAGGCAGAGGTCGTGCCGAACCTGATGATCGGCTTCGGCATCGACAAGATACAGGCAGAGTACGTCGCCGAGATCAAGCTCCGTCACCTCAACCGCGAGTACATCCTCAAGCGTACCGCCGAGATAGAAGAGCTGATAAAGGATATCGAGGAGCTCGAGGCTATACTCAACTCCAAGGCGCGCGTCAAGACCATCATCGTCAAGGAGCTCAAGGCTGTCGCCGACAAGTACGGCAAGGATCGCCTTTGTCCGCTCCTGCACGTCGACGATATCCCCGCAGACGCCGGCGAAGAGGAAGAGATACCCGATTATCCCGTCCATCTCTTCTTCACCAAGGAGGGCTATTTCAAGAAGATTTTGCCCCAGAGCCTGCGCATGAGCGGCGAGCAGAAGCTCAAGGATGACGACGAGATCGTCTACACCACCGAGACCACCAACAACACCGATCTGCTGTTCTTCACCGATCGCTGTCAGGTGTACAAGACCAAGGTCAGCGAGATCGCCCCGACAAAGGCGAGCGCCTTCGGCGAGTACATCCCGGCAAGGCTCGGCATGGACGAGGGCGAGAAGGCTGTGTTCGTCTTGAAGACAAAGGACTACAGCGGTTTCATGCTCTTCGCCTTCGAGAACGGCAAGGTAGCCAAGGTGCCGCTAAACGCCTATGAGACCAAGACTAACCGCAAGAAGCTGATAAACGCTTATTCGGATAAGTCTCCGCTCGCCGGTATCGACTACTGCAAGACAGACCGCGAGTTCCTGCTCACCTCGTCTGCAGGGCGTATGCTGCTCTTCCACAGCGGCTCCATCGCTCCCAAGACGACCAAGAACACCCAGGGCGTAGCGGTCATGAAGCTGCGCAAGGGTCATCGCGTCATGAGCATCGCTCCGTATGAGGAGGGTCGCTTCTCGAAGCCCTCGCGCTACCGCACACGCACCCTGCCTGCTGCGGGAGCTCTGCCCTCGCAGGAGGACGAAGCACAGCAGCTTTCGATAATCTGATCATTATTATACCGTCATTGCTAAGCCCCGATATGAGCGTCGGGGCTGCGGCGATCTCAACCTATCAAATTTAACTTACAGAAAAATTTGATATTCAGTAAAAAAATGCTTGCAATTTTGTAATCTGTATGTTAAAATAATCTTTGCATTTGACAATCACGGCATTTGAGTATAACAGCTTTTGAAAGGAAGATTAAATATGTCAGTTGTTGAGATAATCTTAGGATCGCTTTTGCTGATCGCTTGCATCGTTCTGATCATCGTCATCATCCTGCAGGAGGGTAACCAGCAGGGCATCGGCGTTGTATCCGGCGGCGCAGATACTTTCTTCTCCAAGAACAAGGCGCGTTCCTATGACGCTTTTCTCTCCCGTGCGACCAAGTGGTTTGCTATCGGCTTTGTCGTTATCGTTCTGGCGCTGAACATCATCGCCTACTACACCACCCCTGCCGATACCGCTGCCAACACTGTTGATTCCACATCTATTGTCGCTACCGCAGACGAGGCATAATTTCAGTATAACAAAGCATAAAATAGACTATCGGAGTATTCCGGTAGTCTTTTTCTTTTGGTGAAATATGCTGTTTATCGTTATCGTATCACTGTCGACATTCCTGATATTCTCGTTCATCCACTACGCCGCCAAAAAGAAAAAGCCCTTCAAGAGGGCTTTTTTGTCTATGCTGATCGGCGTCGCCGTGCTGTGCGCGGTAGATCTCCTCGCGGGCTTCACGGGCGTATACATCCCGGTGACAAAGCTGACGCTGCTGACCTCGATGGCTGGCGGCATACCGGGGGTGGCGCTGTTGGTGCTGCTGTCGGCTTTTTAAATGTCATTGCGAAGCCATCAACGGAGCAGCGGCGACCCTGCAAATAACGAATGAAACGAAGGATAACCGCTTTGTGGGAATGACAGCTGTTATATGACCGAGCCGAGCTCGTCGAGTATCTCGGTCACGCTGCGCTTGTTGCGCGTCAGCATCGCGATGATGACCGAGTAGAAGATATCGGGATTCTTGTAGAAGTTCTTGCGTATCAGGCGAGCCTGAGTGATGTCCGGCACGTACAGCGAGAAGCTGAGCAGATCCATATCGCCGCCCGAGATACGGCAGTTGACGTTGTAGCCGTTCTCGCATTTGGTGATGGTGACCTTGTTCTCGCTCTCGACCTGCTCGCGCTTTAACAGGGCAAGGGCGCACTCTGTCGCGCGTTCGCGCACGGTGGGGGCGAGGGTGTCCTCGAGCTGTGTCGCGATCATCCTGCCGTTGCCGGTGATGAAGTACAAGCCCTTCTCCTCGTCGACAAGGGCGATGTTGCCGTTGCGCAAAAGATCGTCGAAGCTCGCGCTTACTTCAAAGTAGTTCGCAAGCCCCTTCTCCATCAGGGCGTTTATGATCGTCTCCTTGCTCATGGGTGAGCCGACGCTCTTGTACATATAGCAGATCAGGGTGCGTATCTCGGTCTTCGACCGCATACCGCCTAAGCTGATGCCCTCGTCAAAGGTCGCTGTGTAGATGTCAATAACAAAGAGCTGTCGCTTTTGCGGCAGCTCTTCTTAGTAGATTATCTTTAATCGTCATAGAGAGGGAAGGCTATTTTATAAGGTTGAGATTGCCACGGGCTAAAGCCCTCGCAATGACAATTAATAATACCTTCTCAACTCGCGTTCTTCATTTGCAGCCTCAGCTTATCCGAGATCATCGCGATGAACTCGCTGTTGGTGGGCTTGCCGCGGCTGGTCTGGATGGTGTAGCCGAAGTAGCCGTTGAGCACCTCTACGTCGCCCCTGTCCCATGCGACCTCTATCGCGTGGCGGATGGCTCGCTCTACGCGGGACGAAGTCGTCTCGTACTTCTTCGCCACCGAAGGGTATAGCTGCTTTGTCACGGCGCTGATTATCTCCGGCTTCTCGACGGACATGATGATGGAGTCGCGCAGATAATGGTAGCCCTTGATGTGGGCGGGGACTCCTATCTGGTGCAGTATCTCCGTCACCTTTAGCTCGATGCTGCCGCCGTCGAAGCCCGCCTGACGTATGCCGCCCTTGGTTCTGACGCGTCGGTTGCGGTTGAGGCGGATGATATTCTCGGCGAGGTCGTTGAGGTTGAAGGGCTTGAGGACGAAGTAGGTCGCGCCGGAGCTCATGACCTCGCGCTCGAGCACCGGGCTGTCGAAGGTGGAGTACACCACGAACATCGGCAGCTTATCCGGCTTTTGTCTGCGTATGGCGCGCATAACGCCTATGCTGTCGATATGAGTCATGAAAAGGTCCATGATGACCACGTCGGGCTCGTCTGAGGCGACCCTCGAGATGACCTCTTCACCGTCCCTCATGCAAAAGCTGACGGATAACCCGTGCTGTTCGAGGGTGGATTTGACTTCGTTCATATTCTCAGCATTCTCCTGCGTCATCAGTAGCTTGATTCTTTCTGTCATTTTTACATCTCCCGTTTCAAGTTGTGAGAACAGTTTACCATAAATTGGTAAAATTGGCAAGAGAAAATACAAAAATTTTCAAAAGAATCATTCGACAAATTTCGCAGATCTCCCGATAACTCAGGTATAAAGCGAGTTTACGCCGCGATATCCACGCTGCCGTACCGATCGCTGCAGCTCAGCATATTACCAATACTTATGCCGTAGCCCTTCTCGGGCGAGTTGATGAAGACATGGGTCACCGCTCCGATCAGCCTGCCGTCCTGCACTATCGGCGAGCCGCTCATGCCCTGCACGATGCCGCCGGTGGCGTCCAAAAGCTCCTCGTCCGTCACACGGAGCACCATGTTCTGACCGGAGTTATCGCTGAGCCTGATGCTTTCGATGTTCACCGTGTAGCCGTGCACGCCGGTGCCGTCGGTGGTGGTGTATACCGTCGCCTCGCCGGTGCGGATATCGCTGTCGAGAGCGCACTCTATCTCGTCACCCGGGGGATCAGCCTCATATCTGCCGTACACGCCGTAGTCGTTGTTGAGGGTCATCTCGCCGATGACCTCGTCGCCCATATAGCCGTTGAGCCCGCCTGCCACGCCTTTTTGAGCCTTTGATACCGAGCTGATCTCAGCTTTCATGATCCTGCCCCTGCCCAATGGCAGCAGCATACCGGTGTCGCGGTCGCAGATGCCGTGTCCCAGCGCGCCGAAGGATCGAGTGGCTGGGTCGTAGTAGGTCACGGTGCCGAGACCTGCGGTAGAATCGCGCACCCACATACCTGCGGTGTAGTTGCCGTCGTCGTCCTGCTCGGGGGTGATACTCAGGGATATCGGGCTCTTACCGCGCATAAGCGATAATTCGATATCCGCCCCCTGTGAGGACTCTATGAGCTGCCGCAGCTGTTCATTCGATGTTACGTCCTTTCCGTTCGCCTTGGTGATGACGTCGTTCGATCTCACGCCTGCCGTCAGAGCAGGGGAGTCATAGCTCTCGTCGACGTTCACCACGATCACGCCGCCGGTGTACATCGTCAGACCGAAGGGAGTGCCGCCGAGGATGACGGATCGGCGATCTGTTTCGGCGTGCGCTGTGACTGTCGGGCACAGCAGCAGAAGCACCAGCAGCGTGCATATTATTTTTTTACGCGTTATTCACACCTCCGTTTAACTTATTCACTCGGAGCCGATAGACTCCGCATATATTATCTGCCGTCGGATGAATAATACAAAAGGAAGGTATTTCTTTTATAATTGTCATTGCGAGGAGCGCGACAAGGAGAGGTTGAGATCACCGCGTCGGAGCATTGTTTCTCCCCGTAATGACGATCAATGTGCGCTCCGTGGCAATCTCAACCGATTTTGACATTGTTTTCAATATTTATGCATTTTCTATTGTAACCGCAATTAATTAATGTTATACTGATTTTATAAGTAAACAATTTTCCGTTTCGAGGCTCCCGAAGGAGCAATTGTTTACAAGAGTACGGATCAAGAAATACAACTTGGAACAACAACGGATATGAAGATCGAATTGACAGAAAATGCAAAATTCATAATAGACCGGCTGCAGTCTTGCGGGTACGAATGCTATGCCGTGGGCGGCTGCGTGCGCGACAGCCTGCGCGGTATTACGCCTCACGACTGGGATTTCACGACCTCGGCTCTGCCCGATGAGATCGAGAGCGCTTTCTCCGACTGCAAAACAGCCGATATCGGCAAGCGCTACGGCACCATCGCCGTCATCCTCGACGGCAAGCCCTACGAGATCACCACCTACCGCGTCGACGGCGGTTACAGCGACTCACGCCATCCCGATGAGGTCAGCTTCTCGGGCAGGTTGAGCGACGATCTCGCGCGCCGTGATTTCACCGTCAACGCTATGGCGTACAACGACCGCGACGGTCTTGTCGACCTCTACTGCGGACGCTCTGATCTCGGCTTCGGGGTGATCCGCTGCGTAGGTGAGCCCGAGCAGCGATTTTGTGAAGACGCTCTGCGGATACTCAGGGCTTTGAGGTTCGCGGCGACCCTCGGCTTTTCCATCGAGCAGAAAACTGCCGAAGCGATATTGAAGCTGCGCGCTCAGCTGAACGGTATCGCTGCCGAGCGCATCCGGGATGAGCTGTTGCGTCTGCTGTGCGGCGAGAAGGTCGATTTTGTATTGCGCAGTTATCGCGCGGTGATCGCCGTCATACTACCGGAGCTCAAGGGCACCTTCGACTTTGAACAGCACTCGATCCATCACAACCGCGACGTATATCGCCACACCGTAGCCTCGGTGCGCAATATAGAGCCCGATCCTCTGCTGAGGGTGACGATGCTCTTCCACGATATCGGCAAGCCGCTGTCGCAGACCGTCGATGAAAAGGGCGTCTGCCACTACAAAAACCATCCGAAGATCGGCGCCGCCATGACCGCCGAGATACTGCGCCGCCTGTGCCTGCCGAACGACTTTATCGACGATGTATGCGAGCTGATACGCTTCCATGACGAGCGCTTCCGCCCCGACGCGGTGCTGCTCAAGAAGTATCTCAAGCTCCTCGGAGAAGAGAAGATGAAGATGCTGTACAAGATACAGCGCGCCGATATACTGGCGCAGTCTTCCTATATGCGCGAGGAAAAGCTGCGGAATCTGGGCGCAGTATACGCCGAGCTCGAGAGGATAATCGAATCGGGCGAGTGCTACTGCCTGCGTATGCTCGCCGTGAACGGAGCCGATCTGCTGCACCTCGGCTACCGCTCGGGCGCAGTGATAGGGGAGATGCTCGACACGCTGCTCAACAAGGTCATCACCGGCGAGCTGCCTAACGAGAAGGAGGCTCTGCTGAGCTTTGCGCAAGGCGGAATTGACAAAGCGTGACCGGTAATATATAATGTATGCGAGTAAATCAGGCAGTCGCGGGCAGAAGCCGAAAGGCTCTGTCCGAGGAAAGTCCGGGCTTCACAGAGCGAGGATAACGGCTAACGGCCGCCGGGGGCGACCCCAGGGAAAGTGCAACAGAGAATGACTGCATCCGTTTTTCGGGTGCGATGGTGGAAAGGTGAGGTAAGAGCTCACCGGGGTGGCGGAGACGTCACCGCCGTGTAAACCCTATCCGAAGCAACACCGCGGAGGGACATACGGCCTGCTCGGCTGTCCTGTGGAGGTGGCACCGAGCCGTCGCGGCAACGCGCGGCCAAGATAGATGACTGCCGAATACAGAACCCGGCTTACAGATTTGCTCGCTTAAAAAGCTCCCTTCCGGGAGCTTTTTCAATTAGGAGTGAGGAGTGAGGAGTTAGGGGTTAGGAGTTAGGAGTTAGGAGTTAGGAGTTAGGAGTTTACGGCGGGACACCCGCACCCGTTTTTTAGTACACCATACTATCCTGTTTGATTTCGTTCAGAGTGAGATAGATCACAGCATTGGGATATAATCCCGACCGTTTACTCTGCAACGTACGATAGAGAGCTGTAGGGTACGTCAGACGCGCAGCTTCGAATATCCGCTAAAAAGAGTCGATAACGTTGTATAAATAATACTGTTATATCAATCAAAAATCCGAAAGGATTTTCCCTTAACTCCTCACTCCTCACTCCTAACTCCTCACTCTTCCTACATCTTGTATGTCGCAATTTGTCAACTACAAGAGGGCTGAAAAAGTTTACAAACTTTGATACCCTTTATTGTGCAAAAATTAAAGACTTGTAACGAAAGCGGTAAAAATGTATCAAAAATTTAAATTTTCTTACAAAAAAGGGTTGTTTTTTTTCGAATAACGTATTATAATACATGTACATCAGCTTTTTACGTTTAAAGAATTTCCTTGCGGAATTATTTAAAAGAATTACAACCGATACCGTCGTGTGACAAAATACATCTTATTCACCTTGTTTTTGCATCGTCCGGTATCGCTGCAATTATAGATTTGGGGAGATAAAATGAGACTTCGTAAACAGGAATTAGGCGATCGTAATCTCGTGGGCGCTCGTGTAGAGGCAGCCCGTAAGAAAAAGGGTATGAAGCAGAAGGAGCTGCTCGCTCAGCTTCAGGTCAACGGCGTGGATATGAACGCCTCAGGTCTCTCGAAGCTCGAGGGTCAGATCCGCTTCGTTACGGACGTAGAGCTCGTGGCTCTTGCCGATATCCTCGAGGTTTCGGTAGATTTCCTGCTGGGTCGCGCGTCCCAGTAAACGCGCCTTAACCAGAGTTTTCCAAGCATTTTGGTTTCTGTTTTTTCAGACGGTAGGTTCTTCGGAGCCTACCGTTTGAATTTGTAAAAGAATTCTGACGATTTGCAGACCGGATCCGTTTATAGGGCACCGCCTCTTCCGCAAGTCGCCGGATAATAAAAACATCTCGGCTGATCCGAGTCAGTTTTCCGTCAGTGATAATAATATAGAATTACAGCTGCTGTTCCGTTCATAATAACCTTGAGGTGATTTGATGAAGGAGCGGTTGTCGCGCCGTCCCGTGACGGTCTTTTTTATTGTCTACACATTATTATTTGTGCTGTTCGTCAGGTTTGCAGGTTTTTTGCTGCCGCCGGTTCTGGCGCTGCTGATCTGCGCGGTGATGAAGCCGCTGTATGATTATCTGAAAGTTAGATTCCGCTTTCAGTCGGTGTTCGCGGCGACGTCGCTTACCCTGCTGGTGTTCGCGGCTTTTTTGGCGGCTGTGGGCTTCATATTGTTTATTGCGATCCGTCAGGCGATCGGTCTTTTGGACAAGTACGGATATCTCGTAGCCGGTCAGCTGCGCTCAGGGGAGCTTTTCTCCGGGCTGAGGGACAGCCTGATCTCGGGCGACCTGCTTAACACCGCCTCGGCTGTGGCGGCTGCGCTGTTTCAGGCTGTGCCGCTGGCGATAACCTTCGTCGTCATCACCTTCGCCCTTACGGTGTATCTGCTGCACCATATCAGGGATATTTGCGCGCGTCTGCTTGACAGGGCAGGGGAGGAGTACGCGCCGGTGACGGAGAAAATACTGCGCTCCGCATACACGATGGTTCAGCGGTTTATCCGCTCGTATCTGATACTGTATCTGCTGACCTTCGGAGAAGCGCTGTTCATTTTTTCTGTCACCGGGGTAGAGTATCCTTTTGCCTTCGCGTTCGTCACCGCTGTAGCGGATATCCTGCCTGTGCTCGGGCCGGGTACGGTCTATGTGCCGCTCGGGATCGTGTTTATTCTGCAAAAGAATTATATATCGGGCATAACCCTGCTGATATTCTTTGTGATAACGGTCATCCTGCGCCAGATACTGGAGCCGCGGATCGTCTCCGACAGCGTGAAGGTGCATCCCCTCGCCGTACTTGCCGCCATATACTGCTCGGTGGTGAGCATGGATATCTGGGTGCTGTTCTACGGCGTGAGCGTCCTGATGGCGTATCGGGTGCTGGATACGGCGGGAGTTTTCGATAAAACAGGTTGATATTTCCTGCAAAAGTAGTATAATAATGGTACAATGAGAAATCTGTGCTTTCGGAGGGTAATACTATGAAGCAGAGTATAAACGAATTTTTCACTTCGATAAACGGCAAGCGCATCGCGCTGATCGGCATGGGGCGCAGCCATATGCCGCTGATACCGCTGTTCACCAAGTACGGCGCAAGGGTCGTCGCCTGCGACAAGCGCGACAGGGAGGCTCTCGGCGACATAGCCGTGCAGGCTGAGTCCGACGGCGCTGTTCTGTCCTTGGGCGAGCATTATCTCGACGACCTCGACGTTGATATCGCCCTGCGCACACCGGGTATGCGCTATTGGTGCGACGAGCTCAACGCCCTGCGCGACAAGGGCGTGATCGTGACCTCCGAGATGGAGATTTTTTTCGATATCTGCCCGTGCAGGATATTTGCCGTGACCGGCTCCGACGGCAAGACCACCACCACCACCGTGATCTCTGAGATGCTGAAAAAGCAGGGCTATACCGTCCATATCGGCGGCAACATCGGCAAGCCGCTCCTGCCCGAGATCGAGAGCATCAAATCAACTGACGTTTGCGTGGTCGAGCTCAGCTCCTTCCAGCTCATCTCGATGAAGCAGAGCCCCGACGTCGCTGTCGTGACCAACCTCGCTCCCAACCACCTCGATATCCACAAGGATATGCAGGAGTACATAGACAGCAAGAAGAATATAATTCTTTATCAGAACAATACCGACAAAGCCGTGCTGAATCTCGATAACGAGATCACCGCGTCCTTTGCTCCCGAGTGCAGGGGAGAGGTCGTGTGGTTCTCGCGCCGTAAAAGCGTCGATAACGGCGCGTATCTCGACGGCGAGACCATCTTATACAGCGATCACGGCGAGCATACAAGCGTGCTCGATATCCGCGATATAAAGATACCCGGTATGCACAATGTCGAGAACTATATGACCGCCATCTGCGCCGTTTGGGGCGTAGTGGATGTGAAGAATATACAGGCTGTGGCGCGCGATTTCGGCGGCGTTGAGCACCGTGCGGAGTTCGTCCGCGAGCTCGACGGCGTGAAGTATTATAACGACTCTATCGCCTCCAGCCCCACCCGTACCGCGAGCGGTACGCTCTCGCTCTATGACTTCAAGATCATCCTGATCGCCGGCGGCTACGACAAGCACCTCGACTACGGCGAGCTTGGCGATGTGATCTGCAAAAAGGTCAAGACCGCTATCCTTATGGGCGCTACCGCCGACAAGATCGAGGCGGCGATCAGATCTTCGCATGATTATGCAGAGAACAACCCCGTCATCATCCGCGTAAAGGATATGGCGGAGGCCGTTGACAAGGCGCGCGCGTGCGCTGTAAAGGGTGATATCGTGTCGATGTCCCCGGCGTCCGCGAGCTTTGATCTGTACAAGGATTTCGATGCCAGAGGCAAGCACTTCAAGGCGCTGGTGAACGCCCTGTGATACGCCCTGCCGACCGCTCCGATCTGCTGCGGCTGAGCTGTGCAGACCCGTTCTATACGCGGATACTCTCGGTGTTCGAGAGCTACGGCGACGTTCCCTTTGCCGACTGCTGGGTGCAGGATATCGAAGCAGAGATCACGTCGGCTGTATCGCGCTTTGAAGATAAGTTCAGCCTGTATCTGACCGGCTCCTCCGACCGTGAAGAGGTCGCCGCGTTCCTGCGCTTTCAGGGCGCGCGCTGCGTGATGACGGATGATGAATACTGCGTAGATATTCATGCAGATAAAGAGATATCCGGCGAGGTGCTCGTGTACCGCGGCGAGGAGTATTATTCCAAATTAGAATTATGCCGACCCGAGATCAAGGAGTTGTACAGCCTTTTGCAAAGCTGCGAGGGCGAAGCCTTTCGCGTGCCGGATTATCTGGTCTTTCTCTCCGACGTCACCCATTGCCTCAACCTCGGCAAGTGCATGATCCTCGCGACCGATATCGACGGCAGGCTCGCGTCGTCCGTGATGACCGTATCCGAGACCCCGAACGCCGCGATAATCGGCGCTGTGGCAACTCACCCCGATTTCAGAAAGCGCGGTCTGTCGAGAGAACTGGTGCGCACCATCGCCTCGCGTATCAACGCACAGGGCAGAGAGGCGTATGTTTTTTCAGCCAGTGAAGCCAACACGAGATTCTATCAGAACTCGGGCTTTGAGATCGCCGCTCGTTTCAGAGAGCTTATATTATAATGTTAGGAAATAAAGATAGGAAACGGAAAGATGAAAAACCTTTTTGCTATTGATGAAAAGATACTGACCGCCGCCGATAAGGCGATGGAGCTCTGCCGCGACCGCTTCGGCGAGCTCGAGCAGATCAAG
>ONPE01000127.1 GCA_900319615.1 uncultured Eubacteriales bacterium | reverse complement strand
GGGCTTAGCCGAGATGATGATGAAGTCGCCTACGCCGACCTCGACCTTGCGGTGATCGGAGTACGCCATGCGCGACAGCGCCGACATGGGCTCGCCCTGTGAGCCGGTGGTCACAAGTACGATCATCTCGGGCGGATAGTCCTTGAGCTCGTCGATGTCGATTATGATATTCTTAGGCACATTGACGTAGCCCAGCTCCTGAGCCACCTTCATGTAGTTTATCATCGAGCGGCCCGAGAAAGCGACCTTCCTGCCGTACTGATGAGCGCAGTTGATGATCTGCTGTATACGGCTGATATTGGACGCAAAGGTCGCTATGATTATGCGGTTATGCAGCGCCTTGAGGAACAGGTTCTCAAAGCTTTCTGTGACCTTCTGCTCGGTGGCTGTATAGCCGGCGCGCTCTGCGTTGGTGCTCTCGGCAAGCAGCGCCAGAACGCCCTTGTCGCCCAAAGCTGCAAAGCGGTTGAGGTCGGTCATCTTCCCCTCTATCGGAGTGTAGTCGATCTTGAAATCTCCGGTGTGGACGATGATGCCCACGGGCGTATGCATAGCCACGGCTATCGCGTCAGGGATGCTGTGGTTGACATGGATAAGCTCTACGTCGAAGCAGCCGAGCTGTATGTGCTCGCCGGCGTTCTTCTTGATAAGCGTCGGCGGTGAAGAAAGGCTGTGCTCACGCAGCTTGTTCGCGATCAGCCCTATGGTCAGGGGTGTGCCGTAGATAGGCACATTGATCTTTGCAAGCAGATACGGCAAGCCGCCGATATGATCCTCGTGTCCGTGCGTGATGACGACGCCGCGTATCTTGTCGCGGTTCTGCTCCAGATAGGTGTAGTCCGGGATGACCAGATCCACGCCCAGCATATCGCCGTCGGGGAAAGCCATGCCGCAGTCGATGATGACGATGTCGTCCTGACACTCGAAGACGGTCAGATTCTTGCCTATCTCGTTCAGACCGCCGAGGAAAGCCACCCTCACAGGGGGCTTCTGCGGCTCCTTCTTCTTTCTGCCGCGCGTGTGCTTAGCCTTTGTATCAGCCATTACCGTGGGCTTGAAGATCGCGCCGTCCGAGGGCTTCGATTTATTATTGTTTTTATTCTTGGGCTTGGTTTGCTTGCCCTTTTTTCCGGTTTGAGTTCTTTTTTTGTTCTCGCTCAAACAAATACCTCCTTACAGTATATTTCATATTATATGAGTATCTGCCCTCATGCCGAACAGGACAGATGATAATACGCTTTAATCACGTTAAGTATGTATATGAATCACATTCTCTGATTATTGATTATCGCAGTGATCTCGCAATAACACATACTCCCACTTATACATCATCTATCATACCTCAAAAAATCTCCCGGGTCAATAGTTTGAGGCGATAAATTCATTATCGGCAGAACTTTGCTCCTTAATACCTACCGTTATAATATTGGATTATTATTCTCTTCCGGAATTATAACAGCAAACAGAAAAGCGCCGAGCCCTAAAGCCCGACGCTTCTTATCATATTATCAGCTCAGATCACTTCGAGGTATCCTTTGCAAAGACCTTCTTCGCGTGCAGGACGGCACGGTGAGCGTCCATGTTCGAGCAGGTCGAGAGGGTCAGGATATGGTCGCTGCCTGAGACGTCCACGCCGAAGTCATACACGCTCCTGTTTTTGAGCGTCTCGGCAAACTCGCCGAACTCCTCGTCGGAGTCGAAAGATGTGGTGATGTAATAGTCCTCGACGGGGATAGAGTAGAGCGAGAACACCTCGTAGATGCCGTACTCGTTATCGGTAGCGAGCACGATATAGCGGTTATCCTCATTCTCCTGCCACTCCTCGTTGAAGGCGTCGTGCAGGCTGCCGAACATACTCTTATCTTTGCGGTTATGGCCGTAGATGATCAGATTCTTGTCGGTACCGTCGACGGCGTTCCTGTAGTCGGCAAACACCCAGCCGGTGCTGTTCCACGAGCCGTCGTAGCTGTGATCGAGATAATAGCTGTTGTCGCTCGCCTGAACCACCGGATACTCTATCTCGGTGCCCTCGACCTTGAGCCACGCGACGGTATCATTATTCATCTCTTTGAGACCGTCGAAGTCAACATCGTACATGGCTACTTCCTTCTCGGCTCCCTCGATCTTCTGGGGTTGAGTTGCCACCGTGACATGAGAACGCGCCTCATTCTTCTGATTTCCGCTGTTCTGATTATCAGTATACCAGACCCACAGCTTGTACCCGCCGAAGCCTATGACGCACAGCAGCACGAAGATGATGATCGCCGAGACCACGAACTTTACGCCGGGGCCTGAGCGCTTTGCGGCGTGCCTAGCCTTATATTTTGTTTTTGCACCGGGGGCTTGATGCGTCTGATGAGCTTCACTGATCTCCTCGTTCGCAGTCAGCTCCCGAGCTTTCTCAGCCGTTTCGGGGATTTTCTTTGATTCGTCCATAACAAAAACCTTTTCGAAATGATCTTGATAAAATTTAAGGGTCGGCGCTGAGCCAACCCTTAAAAGTTTTGTTTTAAATTATTTGCTCATGTGCTTGGGAGCAGCAGCACGCTTTCTGTTGACAACAACAGTTGTGCCGATACCGACAGCAGCCAGAGCGATCAGCAGAACGTACAGCTGTACGTTGTCGCCGGTCTTGGGGTTGCTTGTAGCAGGCTCTTTGTTCTCGGGAGCAGCAGCCTTCTTCTCAGCGGGCTTAACGTCGTCCTTCTTCTCGGGCTTGCAGGGCTTCTCTGTGGGAGTTACTGTAGGAGCAGCTGTGGGAGCCTCTGTAGGAGCAACAGTCGGAGCTTCGGTGGGTTCCTCTGTAGGAGCCTCGGTGGGAGCCTCTGTCGGAGCCTCGGTGGGTTCCTCTGTGGGTTCCTCAGTCGGTTCCTCTGTGGGATCTTCCGGGCAGGGGAACGGGCAGGGCGGGCACGGAGGGCACGGAGGACACGGAGGATAGATCGGGAAGATCCAGCAACCGGATTCAGCTTCCTGCTCTTCTGCAGCGGAGAAAGCGGTGACGCCGACAGCGGCAACAGCCACGATCATAACTGCTACGAGAAGTAAAGAGATAAGTTTCTTTGTCATTTCAATTTCTCCTAACTTTTCTTCAATGTAATTTGGTAACACGCCTGTAATCGTAATCGAAGGCGCACTCTTACACGGTCGTATACTACCACATCACATTCTGTTTATAATTCCGATCAAGAAATATAGCGCGGTTTTTTTATTATTTTAAAAAATTATTTTTAAGAATATATAATTAATTTCGAAATTAGAATTATTATTTGTACGATATGTTGGATTGACTTGATATCGGGTCGAAAGCCGCCGTCGAAGTCGTTACAAGAATGTCATTTTTCGGCTTGCTTATGCGGATAAAAACCCTTTGCAATCGCTGCAAATCATGCTATAATACATATTTATAAAGGATGTGGTAAAATGAAAGATGTAGATATATTCACCGACGGCGCCTGCTCCGGCAACCCCGGTCCAGGGGGCTGGGGTGCTGTACTGCGGTACAACGGCAGAGAGAAAGAGATATCCGGCGGCGAGCCGCAGACCACCAACAACCGCATGGAGCTCATCGCGGTGATAGAGGCGCTCAGCCTCCTCAAGGAGCCGTGCAGGGTCACCCTGTACTCCGACAGCCAGTACGTGTGCAACGCGCTAAAGCTCGGATGGGCGCGCAAGTGGCAGGAGAACAACTGGATGCGCAATAAGAAGGAACGCGCTCTCAACCCCGAGCTGTGGGAAAGGCTCCTGAAGCTCTGCGACGTCCACGAGGTCGAGCCGGTGTGGGTCAAGGGTCACGCAGGCCATCCCGAGAACGAGCGCTGCGACCGCATGGCTGTAGCCGAAAGCCGCAAATTCATGTGATACGATAGAACCCTTCTGTAAAGGGAAAGCAAAGGCTCCCTTTGGGAAAGGGAGCTGTCATCCGTCAGGATGACTGAGGGATTGTATAAACGTAGTAAAGCGACCAATCTTACAAAAAGGTTACTCGCTCAAGCTCGAACAGCTATGCAATCCCTCAGTCGACTTTCGTCGCCGGTTCTCTCTCCCTAAGGGGGCCTTTTTCACACGCTCAAACGAACAAAAAGCTCCCTATGTCATACAAGGCATAGGGGCTTTTTATTACACAATAGCCTTCCCCTTGAGGGGAAGGTGCTGAGCGCAGCGAAGCGGATGAGGTGTCAGATGCACGTAAAAGTGATTATCAACAAAATCTCTCTGTAATGCGAGCGGCAAACACCTCATCAGTCAGGCGTTGCCAGACAGCTTTCCCTCAAGGGGAAGCCTTTTCAAACAGCACATCAAAAAACTCGTCGTACTCCCTGATCTCATAGTCGCACAGGTCGCTGCCCGTGGGCTCGCTGCCGTTCAGAAAACAGCAGGTCGCGACGCCGGCGTTCCTGCCGCCGAGCATATCGGAGGTCAGGCTGTCACCGAGCATTATCACGCGGCTTTTGTCGGTGATACCGAGATCGCGGAAGATATAGTCGTAGTACGCCTTGTCGGGCTTGGAGGCGCCGAGCTGCTCCGAGATATAGATGCCGTCCACATATGGGCGTATCGCCGCGCGCTCAAAGCGCCCGGTCTGCGGCACGGTCAGCCCGTTGGTCGCGAGGTATATCTTACAATACCGATGGAGCTTCTTCACGAACTCCAAAGCCCCGTCGATCAGGAACGCCTGCCGCGAAAGATTATCGAGATAGCTGTCGTTGACCGCCGAGTAATCCGCAGGCTTAGCGCCGATCTGCTCGAACAGCCTTTGAAAGCG
>ONPE01000051.1 GCA_900319615.1 uncultured Eubacteriales bacterium | reverse complement strand
GTCTTCCTGTTTGATATAGCTGGTATCTAAATCTTTGTAGTTCAGGAAAAGTATCAGGTTGATGCTGTCATCGTCCTGCAAATTGAGCAGCTTTTTCTCAAGCTTTTGGGTATATTTATGCCTGAGTTCTACGGGTAAAGTTACTCCGGTCGGCAGAGTGATATAATCCACGCTGTCAAAGCCGGCGACCTTTACTACAAACGTGTATTGCAACCAAATAAATACTTTGCCCGTTCCGTGATTATAATGTGTCACCTCGGAGCCGATGACTGCCTCGATTTGAGTGATCAGCTCATTTTCGGTCACACCATGATAGCTTATCTCAAAGAATCTGCCCTCGCCGGTAGGGTTTTTGAGACACAAGATGACGGACGGGTCAAGCTTATCGCCTACGGCTGCTATGGCGGCTTCAAGCTCGGAGTTATCTGACCCGACGACGTTGACGGTCTCGGCGCCGACCGCTGTCACAAATACCGTTATCAGTATACAGCAAGCCAGAATGATCGAAACTGCTTTTTTCATGTTAATTCCTCCTCGTTTAATTAATACTCTCGGTCATGAGATACTCGCTGCCGGTGCAGAGTATCCTGCCCGTTTCATCATAGAACTCATAACGATAAACGCCGTTATACGGTAAAACCACATAGTCGCACGGTATATAATAAACCGTGACCTCTTCCCCGCGATCTATCCTACGGGCAAGGTGCTCGTCTGAGTAAGAATCGCCGTCGCCTACGGGCTCGCCGTCCCGAGTATAGATACGGCAGCAGATGATGCTGTCGTCGCCAAGCTCATCCGCAGATATATCCTCGATTATTATGCCGTCATATCCGACAGCCGCAAGATCGGGTAATTTATCTTTCGGAGCCTCGGTGGGAGCGTCCTTTGGCGGCTGTGTGGGAGCCTGCGTGGGCGCCGGAGGCTGTGTGGGAGCTTGGGTGGATATATCCGGCTCGATAACGGGCTGAGTCGGCTCATAGGATATATCCGACGGCTCGGGCGAAAAAACTGCGTTCTGCGTGCCCGGCTGAGTCGGCGCAGTTGCCCGGGCAGCCGCAACGGTCGGCTGCGCTGCGGTTGCAGCTGCAACCGTGGGTGCAGCTGTGGCAGCGACTGTAGCCGGGTGAGTCGGAGCCTGTGTGCTCCTCTCAAAGTCGTATGAGACGGTCTCGGACGTCATCGGAGCCGTTACAACGGGTGGCTGATTACCCTTGTTCATGAACAGTATGACCGCAAGCGCGCCGACGAGCACGATACTCGCCGCGAGTGAAGCATAGCGGACGCTGCGCCTGCGAACCTCTGACCGCCGTTTCTCTTCGAGCTGAGGTATCTCGAGAGCCTTCTCGATCCAGCCTTCGGGGGTGGTCAGGTTGTTTATGGTATTAAAATTGTATTTTTTCAACTCTCGTCACCTCCGTAGATCTGTCTGAGCCTGTCGCGGCCGCGGCTCAGCATGGTTTTGACTGTGTTCGGATTTTTGCCGAGGATCTGTGCGATCTCGCTCACTCTGTACTCTTCTATGTAGAAAAGGTAGAGTATCTCGCGATACTTTGGCTCGAGCTTCATCAATGCCCATGAGATATCGCTCTCGTCCTCCGACGACGGAGCAGGCTGCTCCGAAAAATGATCGAGCGGCAGCTCGCGGCGGTTGTCGCGGATGTAGTTTTTGCTCTCGTTTATCGCCACGCGCAGCAGCCAAGCCTTGAGGTGCTCTTCATCCCTGAATCTCGGCGAGTTGCGGAAGAGCTTGACGAAGGTGTTTTGAAAGCAATCCTCCGCGTCATCCATATTTTGCAGCCGCATCATACAGGCAGAGGTCACGTTTTGGGCATACTTACGTACCGCCTGTTCATATGTCAATCCGGCATATAACTTCAATCTGTGACCCCCCTTCACTATATACACACACGAGAAGCCGTTTTGGTTTCACCTTTATACAATAAAGAAGAGAAATTTTTTGTTCGATTTAATTTTATCAAGTATCCGGATGATTTGCAAGTGATTTTATATATATCAATGTATATATATCCGCTGATAATCGGCGGCATAATTTGCCTGCGGTATTGAGTTTTTGAAAGCGTTGTGCTATAATAGCCGTACAAACAGAGATAATCATACTAATCCTTAACAAAAAGCTTCATCATCTATTGGGCTAAATTCCGCATAGCTTTGTTGGGCTCCTTGACATACGCCGGTATGCCTGCGTCGCCCGTCGCGCTCTGCGAAATTTATCCCTAATACCTTATTAAATCTTTTTATCAAGGATTAGTATAACAACGGAGGTAATATTATGATCACAAAGGATTCTATCATCGGCGACGTTCTGGATAAATACCCGCAGGCTGCTCCCCTGTTCTTACAGATGGGTATGCACTGCTTAGGCTGCCCCGCGTCGAGAGGCGAGAGCATCGCCGAGGCGTGTGCCGTACACGGAGCCGACCCCGATAAGCTGATCGCGTCTATCAACGGGCTCATCGGCGAATAATGCGGATACTGAAACCGAACGGGCGGCTGTCCCTGTGCGCGGATATGGTGCGCCGGGGCAGCCGCCTTGCGGATATAGGCACCGACCACGGATATCTGCCGATAGAGCTGTGCACGAGAGGGACGATACCCTCGGCGCTCGCCTGCGATATCAATCCCCTCCCCCTGCGCAGCGCGGAAGAGAACATCGAAAGGTACGGGCTCTCGGACAGGATAAAGACCCGGCTCTCGGACGGGCTGCAAAGGGTCTCTGCCGACGAAGCCGACGATATCGTCATCGCCGGTATGGGCGGCGAGCTGATACGGGATATCCTCTCGGCGGCCGCTTGGGTAAAGGACGGAGAAAAGCGCCTTGTTCTGCAGCCGATGACCCACCATGATGATCTTGTGAGGTGGCTGTATGAGAACGGCTTTTGCATCTCCCGACAGGAGGCTGTTTTTGACGACGGCAAGTACTATACAGTCATATGCGCAGTCTTCGACGGCGCTGTCCGCAGCTGCGACCTGTATGCGTCCATAATCGGCGCGCTGGACACGGACGACGAACTGAGCCGGGGCTTTTTGCGCAGGAGCCTGAATAATCTGCGCAACAGGAGCAGGGGCGACGAATCGCTTTTGCCCGTCATCAAAAGGCTGGAGGAAAGCATCCATGAAGATAAATGACATCGTCGCGTATACGCAGTGCATAGCGCCGTATGAGTCTGCTGAGGACTGGGATAACGTAGGTCTGCTCGCAGGCAGCCCGGACGAGGAGGTCTGCCGCGTTCTGCTGGCTTTGGATATCACGGCAGATGTGATAGAAGAAGCGCACGAAAAGGGAGCCTCGATGATAATCAGCCATCATCCGGTGATCTTCGAGCCGCTGAGAGCACTCTCTCCCGATGAGCCGGCGTATCTTCTCGCAAAATACGGCATAGCCGCGCTGTGTCTGCACACTAATCTCGACCGCGCGGAGCAGGGCGTGAACACCGCCCTCGGAGCGGCATTGGGGCTGAATAACACCCGGCTGTTCCCGGAGGATTTCATCCTTACAGGCGAGCCGGATAAAGAATATGACGCCGCCGGATATGCAGAAGTCATCAAAGAAAGGCTGAACGCTCCGTCGGTGAGATTCACACAGGGCAAGGTGAGCAGGGTTGCAGTTTCATCCGGAGGAGGCGGCGAGGGAGTCATGCTCGCCGAAAAATACGGCTGCGACGCTTTCATATCGGGCGAGCTGAAGCACCATCACTACCTGTATGCCGTACAGCACTGTATAGCGGCATTCGACGCGGGGCATTTCTCCACCGAGGACGTCGTGATAAAGCCGCTCAAGGATATGCTCGCGGAGAGATTCCCGGATACGGGATTCATCATATCCGAGAGATCAAAGTGCCCTTACAAAGCGATATGATCACTTCACAAAAGAGCTGCCGAAAGGCGGCTTTTTCTTTGTAATTATTGAAAAAGATTAGTCGCGTTGCTTTTACAGTATTAACAATTTGTAAATTATGAGCCGAAAACGTTAAAAATCCTGCTATATATATGTAAAAAAAGATTGCAAAAACCACAAGGCTTTGTTATAATGTTGTAGTGTATATTACTATATCATGTGTTAGTATGGGATTTTTCGGAGTTCCGACAGCGCACATGAGGACAGGGATCCGTAAGGTATATGAGGATAAGGAAGAAGAAATGGGCTGAGCCGGAGCTCAACGAATGCCGCTACTATGTCGGCGACCCCGAGGCGTACAGAGGCAGATGGAGCGAGTTTTTCGGCAACGATAAGCCCATAGAGCTCGAGATCGGCTGCGGCAAATGCACCTTTATAGCCGAGAAAGCAAAGCAGAATCCAAACGTCAATTACATCGCCGTGGATATCAAGAACGATATGCTCGGCGTGGGCAGGCGCAATATAGAAAAGCTCTTTTCGGAAACGGGCAAAAGCCCCGATAACATAGCGCTGGTGCGGTATAACGTGGAGCAGCTGGATAAGATCATCGCCCCTCAGGACAGGATCGCGGTGATGTACATCAACTTCTGCAACCCGTGGCCGCGCCTCAAGCACAACAAGCGCCGCCTGACCTATCCGAAGAAGCTGAGGATGTACCGCGGCTTCCTCACAAAGGACGGTGTGATATACTTCAAGACCGACGATGACGAGCTCTTCGAGGACAGCGTCGGGTACTTTGAAGAAGCGGAGTATAACATCCGATATATCACGCGCGACCTGCACAACAGCGATATCACCGGCAACATCGTCACAGAGCATGAGAAAATGTTCTCGGACGAGGGAGTGCCGATAAAATACCTCGAAGCAACAGTTTACTGACACATACAAGGAGTGGACCGAATGAGAATACAGCGTATCACTGCGGCTGTCGCCGCGGCAGCCCTGCTGCTGTCGGGCTGTAGCTCTCTGAGTCTCAACAGCTCCGATATACTCGCGCCCCCAAAGGCTGCAGGCGACCGCGCGAGCATCCAGAAGATGATCGAGGATGATACCGACGGCAAATACGAGCTGATCTTTCCGTCCTCAGGCGGTCATAAAAGCGGCGTGATAATGCACGACCTTGACGGCGACGGCACCGACGAGGCTGTAGCCCTGTACAGGTGCTCCGACGGCAGCGCGCGTATGCTGATCGCAGAGAACCGCGACGGCGGCTACCGCTCAAAGGGTACAGTTGAGCTCAGCTCGGCATCCATAGGCAGTCTGCGCTTTGCAGACGTCGACGGCAGCGGCAGAGAGGAGATCATCGTCGGCTGCGGCGCAGAGCCGCGATCGGCTGTGCTGAGCGCCTGCTTCACCGATGAAGAGCCGAGCCTGCAGACCGTAGCGGAGGGCTTCACCGACTATCTGACCGGAGACCTCGATACAGACGCAAGATCAGACGTTCTCGTGCTGATACCCCCGAGCGCCGAAGCCAGCGCCAAGGCGGAGCTGATGATCTTCGACAAAAACGGCTTTGAAAGCAGGTCGTCATGCGAGGTCGACCCTGCGGTGGCATCTTACGCCGCCCTCAACTTCGGCAAGATCAACGGCGACATCTACGGCGCGATCCTCGACGGCGTGACGGCAGACGGCAAATACACCACCCAGATACTGTACTACGATAAAGAAGACCGCACGCTGATAAATCCGCTGTTCGTAGCGGCGGGCTACAGCGATACCTACCGCACGGCGAAGGTCTTCTCTGCCGATATCGACGCTGACGGCGTGACCGAGTTCCCCCTGTGCAGTCTGACCGAGCACGAGAAGAAAGAGGATATCGCGACCGTATGTACCGAAGCGATGTGGTGCTGCTACGAGCCGGTACAGATGGCTCCCGTCAAAAAGGTCTTCACCATGCTGTGCGAACCGCTCGGCTTTCAGCTCCGCGTTGACGAGGAGCAGACGAGAACGCTCACGGCGCGGTATGATGCTGATAACGGCTTCACCATGCACGAGGTCGAATACAAAAACAACGAGCCCAAGATCGGCGGCGCTGTGCTGACCATACGCCGGTACGACGCAGGCAGCTTTGACAGCGAGAAGGATACAGGCACCGTCATATATGAGGACGGCACGGCGACCTACGCCTGCACCCTTACCGACAACGCTCCCTTTACCTACGCAACGGTAAAGAGCAGCTTTATCCCGATGTGATAATACTACCGTGATAATGCGGTATGACAGATAGAACAACCGAACGGAGGTAACACCATGAAAAAGATTTTAGTATGCGAAGACGAAGCCGCCATCCGCGATTTTGTCGTTATCAATCTCAGGAGAGCCGGTTACGAGGTAGTCGAGGCTGACTGCGGCGAGATGGCTTTACAGAAGTACGAGGAGCAGGGCGGCGACTTTGACGTAGCCATCCTGGACATCATGATGCCCGGTATCGACGGTCTGCAGGTCTGCAAGGAGCTGCGCAACAAGAACTCGGGCATAGGCATCATCATGCTCTCTGCCCGCACACAGGAGATGGACAAGGTCACGGGTCTCATGCTCGGCGCGGACGACTATATCACCAAGCCCTTCTCCCCCTCCGAGCTCACGGCTCGCGTAGACTCGCTGTACCGCAGAGTATCCCTCTCGGAGCAGAAGAACGAGAACAACTTCAAGGAGGAGCTGCAGAGCGGCATCTTCACCCTTAATCTGCGCAACCGCGCCCTGATGAAGAACGGCAAGATGATCGAGCTGACTCAGGTCGAGTTCCAGATCATGGAGTACTTCTTCTCCAACCCCGGCGTAGCTCTCGACCGCACCGATATCCTCAACCACGTTTGGGGCGAGGCGTATGTCGGCGAGGAAAAGATCGTAGACGTTAACATCCGCCGTCTGCGCATGAAGGTCGAAGACGAACCCTCCAACCCCAAGTACATCGTCACCGTATGGGGTCTGGGCTATAAGTGGGACACGCTCTGATAAACTGCGAAAGGAAGACCCGACGGGCAAAGTGCGCCCTGCCGGTGTATTCTTCCACGCCCAAATTTTTCTTATTCCGTCAATCGCCTCAAAAAACAGCTTCAATGTATGCGAGCTGATCTTTTGTCCGCGCTGACATAATTCTTACCGCGCGATCCGCAAACCTGAATCTTGCGGGATCGCTTTGATTTGACCGAAAGGAGTGACAGTCTATGTTCAGGGGCATCAACAGACGCTGGCTCATCAACACCTTCGGCGTCGTGCTTGCCATCATCATACTGCTTGTGGTGACCCTATCCGTAGCTGTTCACTCGTTATGCTACTCTACCGTAGAGACCTCGCTGAAAAGCCGGAGCGAGGATCTTGAAGCGATCTTCCCCGACTACACCGCCGAGAATGCCGACGCCTTCATATACTCCGCCTCTGTCTATGCAGCCGACTTCGGATACAAGGACGAGATGGAGGTCGAGGTGGTCGACTCCTCAGGCAGGATAGTATCGACCTCATCGGGCTTCGAGTCCGGCGGAGAGGTCGTGCCCGGCTTTGAGAATACTCAGACAGGCACCCTCAGATATGTCGGGCGGAGCGCATCCGGCGAAAAGATCATGGCGATATCGCGAGTGATCGTCAATCCGCAGGGCACCGTTCTGGGAGCCGTGCGATATACTTCATCGCTTCGCTATGCCGACGGCAAGGTCTTCCTCTACACCATCATCGCGTCGGTCGTCGGGCTTATCATAATCACCGTCGTCGCGCTTTCGGGCTACTATTTTATCCGTTCGATAGTAAAGCCCGTAAACGAGATGAGCGAGACCGCCCAGCGTATCGCGCAGGGTGATTTCACGGCGAAGATCGACAAGATGTACGACGACGAGATCGGCGACCTGTGCGACAGCATCAACGACATGGCAAAGGAACTCGACGCGAACGAGAAGCTGAAAAACGACTTCATATCGCGCGTATCTCACGAGCTCAGGACTCCGCTGACAGCCATCAAGGGCTGGGCAGAGACCATGCAGTACGGCGTGCCCGACAGGATAACCCTCGAAAAGGGCATGACCGTCATAGTTAACGAGAGCACGCGTCTGACCTCTCTGGTCGAGGAGTTGCTCGACTTCTCAAAGCTGCAAAGCGGCAGACTGACCATGCAGATGGCTCGCATGGACATCCTCGCCGAGATCGACGAGGCGGTGTATATGCTGCGCGAGCGTGCCTTATCCGAGGGCAAGCATCTGCTGTATGACGACCCCGAGGAAATGCCGATAATCTACGGCGACCGCAACCGTCTCAAGCAGGTCTTCCTCAATGTTATAGACAACGCCCTCAAGTACACCCCCGAGGGCGGCATGATAGGCGTGCAGGTGTATCAGGACTTTAAAGAGCGCGCCATCAAGGTGGTCGTAGCCGACAACGGCTGCGGCATAAAGGCGGAGGATCTCCCCAAGGTAAAGGATAAATTCTACAAAGCCAATCAGAAGATCAACGGCTCCGGCATAGGTCTTGCCGTCGCCGACGAGATCATAAAACTGCACAAGGGTACTCTCGAGATAGAGAGCTCGCCCGAGGTCGGCACGACCGTCACCATCACCATCCCCATCTACAACGAGGCTGCGGCGCTGGATGACGACACACAGCCGCTGGGCGG
>ONPE01000052.1 GCA_900319615.1 uncultured Eubacteriales bacterium | reverse complement strand
GGTATCTCCATGACAGCCTTGGGGCCGTTGACGATGGTGCGCCAGCCGTTTGTATGGCCGAAGCCCTCCTTACAGTACATCGCGGCGGTCTCGTCCTCGGTGAAGGTCAGCTCCCTGCCGAGGGTGTAGTTGTCGATCTTGCCGCCGTTGATATAATACTTGCCGATCAGCTCCAGATCCTCGGCTTCGGTCTTGTCAAAGTTACAGCGGTATTCTTCGATACGCGACTCGGCGTTTACGCCGGTGTTGCGGTAGAAGGTACGGCGGCGGTTCCATGTGATACGCTCGCTGTCGCTGAATGTGCGACCCGTGCCGATCTTGCGGTAATCGTCGGTGACGGCTGCCGCGAGAGTAGCCGTGAGGTCTGACAGAGATACCTGAGAATTGCTGGTCTTGTACTCGTCCTTCGCGCCCTTCTCCTTTACCAAAAGGAGCGGCTTCTGACCGTACTCGAGAGCGCCGTTATCTGCGGTGATCACGATGCGCGCGTCATTGTATCTGCCGTTCTCTCTGAGGTCGTCGAGCATACTCAGGATGATGTGGAAGTCGCCCTCGATCTGCTCCTCGAGCGATGTGCCGTCGGTATCCTTCTGTGCGTCGGAAGTCAGGCGATAGGGGCGCTCGGCGCCCTTCAGGGTGTAGATACGCACGGAGCTGTCGTAGCTGTCTGTATAGTTGAAGCCCTTGTTCGCGACATAATCGGCGTAGAATTTATCGTCGTTGCCGGGAGTGAAGATGTTGTTGCTCTTGAACGAGGAATAGTCGTCCAGACTCATCCAGAACAACTGCTTGAGGTAATGCGGTGCGGCGTTGTACATGGTATAGCGGTACATGGTGCTGCCGATTACGCGGTATGCGTCGGCGTCCTGAGCGCGGTCGACGATGTTCTCGACCTTGCGGACAGCGCCGTTGCCGAAGTATTTATCATCTGCAAATATACGCGCGTCGACGCCGTTCTTGCCCAGCAGATCGAAGACGTTGGTATGGTTCCATGCGTTCTTGATGAACTCGGAGTAATGGATGTCCTTTTTGTATACATCGCCGGTCATCATCAAAGGCAGAGATACCAGCGGATCGGAGCCTCCGGAGAGTGCGTTTTCGTATTCCGTGAAGCCCGTGAGGGATTCCTTGATCTCGGGGTGCTCGTCCTTGTAGTCGTCATAATATGATGAGTCCATAGAACTCAGCAGGAACACGATGGTATTGTCCTTGTCGGACAGCTCGTACATCCCTTCGACCGTGACCTCATGGCTGAGCTTGTTCAAAGAATTCTGGTTCTGATAGATGTTTACGGTGAGTCCGCCGATCTGCACGAGGATGATGAACGCGGCGGCTATCATCAGGACGTGCCTCCATGAGCGCTTGAACACCATGAACAGCGCGAACGGCAGAGCGATACACGCCGCCCACATGGCGCTGTCGATAGCGCCGTAGGTGGTGTAGTCCTTCCACGCGATCTGCGAGCCGTCCAGCACGCCGGAGCCGTAGCTGATGTTGAAGTAGCTGCCTTGGATATAGAAGCCGAGAGCCAGCCCGAAGAACAGGCAGCACAGCGCCTTGTGGATAACTCCCTTTGGCAGCGACAGCAGCAGCGTGAGCAGCAGAAAGCTCGGTACGGATACCAGAGTCACCGGCAGCAGCAGCGAGCGAAAGCTGAACCACATCTCATCGTTACCGGTGATGTAGAGCGACAGCGGGCTGAACACCAGCAGCGTAAAGCAGAAGAACGCGCTCACAGCCGCGCCGAACGCGAAACGGTGTTTTAATTCAAAATACTTGTCTTCCATGATCTTCCTTATACCTCTCCGGCTTGACCGGAGCATTAATTCGGTTTATCTCTGACCGGCACAGCCGGTACAAGAATACAATTTATCATTTTATATTATACATCTAAATCCTCCCGCAGTCAAGCGGCGAGACGCTTACAGATATGTGACGAAGAATCTTACAGTTATGTGATTTGCTTTTTTCGCGCTTTTATGGTAAAATATAGTTTAAATGTGGATTTATGAAAGGGATGGCGCTGTGGATATACACATCAACGACGAGCTTGTCATGAAGAAGCCGCATCCCTGCGGCAACAACCGCTTCCTCGTCCTGAGGGTCGGGATGGACTTCAAGATACGCTGCATAGGCTGCGGACGAGAGGTCATGACGCCGCGCAAAAAGGTCGAGCACAACATCCGTCAGGTGTTCCGCGACGGAGAGAAAATCACGGTATAAAGGAGTTTGCTATGTTCAGCAGACTGGAGATATTTGAAAAACGATATAACGAGCTCGAAAAGCGTATGTACGAGCCCGACGTGGTATCCGACCCCGAATCCTACCGCAAGGTGATGCAGGAGTACTCCTCCATCGGGCCGGTGGTCGCGAAGTACCGCGAATATAAAGAGGCGCAGAACACAGTCGAAGATTCGCTCGCGATATTGGACGATCCCGAATCCGACGACGAGCTCAGGGGTCTAGCTTCCGCGGAGCTCGATGAAGCCAAGCGTTCTCTGCCATCTCTCGAGGAAGAGTTGAAGATACTCCTCCTCCCCAAAGACCCCAACGACGACAGGAACGTCATCGTAGAGATACGCGGCGGCACCGGCGGTGAAGAGAGCTCGCTCTTCGCAAGCGATCTGTACCGGATGTACAATATGTACGCCGAGCGCAAGGGCTACAAGACCGAGATAGTCAGCCTGAATGAAACGGGTCTCGGCGGCTTCAAGGAGGTCAGCTTCATCGTGAGCGGCGACGGCGCATACAGCCGCTTCAAGTTCGAGTCGGGCACCCATCGCGTGCAGAGAGTGCCGCAGACCGAGAGCTCAGGGCGTATCCACACCTCGGCGGCTACCGTAGCAGTCCTCCCCGAGGCAGACGACGTAGAGGTGGACATAAACCCGAACGATCTGGAGATAGACACCTTCCGTTCATCCGGAGCCGGCGGTCAGCATATCAACAAGACCTCCTCTGCTATCCGCATCACCCACAAGCCGACGGGCATGGTGGTAGAGTGTCAGGATGAACGCAGCCAGTACAAAAACAAAGACAAGGCGCTGAAGGTGCTCAAAAGCCGCCTGCTCAAGATGGAGCAGGATAAGCAGAACGAGGCGATCGCCTCCGACAGGCGCTCGCAGGTAGGCTCCGGCGACCGCAGCGAGAAGATCCGAACCTATAATTATCCGCAGAGCAGAGTCACCGATCACCGCATCGGGCTGACGCTGTATAAGCTCGACGAGATCATGAACGGCGACCTCGACGAGATAATCGACGCCCTCGTGACCGCACAGAGAGCAGAACAACTTAAAGAGACAATGAAGAATTAAGGGTTAACGGATAACAGTTAACGGTTAACGGTGACGGGCGGGCTCTGCCCGCACCCGATTAGTATAATCCGATCAAACGTCTGCAACCGATAAATAGGAATCCAAAACGCGAAGCGTTTCCCACAATTACTAACTCCTAACTCCTAATTCCTAACTCCTAACTAAACATGATGGACACTTTATTCTTATCGAACACAGAACAGGATATCGAGAGGGCGGCTGCCATCCTCAGGGACGGCGGTCTGGTCGCCATGCCTACCGAGACGGTCTACGGGCTCGCGGCGGACGCTCTCAACGGCAACGCCGTGCGCGGCATCTTTGAGGCTAAGGGTCGCCCGATGGATAATCCGCTGATCGTCCATGTGGCGGACTTCTCCGATATCGACCGCCTCGGTCTTGTCAAAGAAGTGCCCGACAAAGCCAAAAAGCTCGCCGAAGCCTTCTGGCCGGGGCCTCTGACTATCATCATGAAAAAGGGCGGCGTCATCCCCGATGAAGTCAGCGCCGGTCTCGACACCGTAGCGATACGCATACCGTCGCATCCGGTCGCACACCGTCTGATGGAGCTCAGCGGTCTTGCGCTTGCGGCTCCGTCGGCGAACACCTCCGGCAAGCCCAGCCCGACCTGCGCGCGCCATGTGCGCGACGATATGGACGGCAGGATCGGCGCTATCCTCGACGGCGGCTCCTGTGAGGTGGGCGTAGAGAGCACCGTCATCACCCTTGCTACAAAAACACCCCGTATCCTTAGACCGGGGCTGATCACCCGCGAGGATATAGAAGCCGTCATCGGTCATATCGAGGTCGATCCCGCGGTGCTGAATCAGCTCGAAAAGGGCGAGAAAGCCGCTTCTCCCGGCATGAAGTACAAGCACTACGCGCCGAAAGCAAAGGTCGTGCTGGTGCGCGGATCTGACGAAAAATTCATAAAATTCATCAACCGTTCATATGCTCGCAACAAAGGCGTGGCAGCGCTGTGTTATGATGAGGACAAGGCTCTGATAAACGCTCCGTGTCTGACTTTAGGAGCGGAAAACGACGAAGAGATGCAGGCGCAGGCGTTATTTGACGCCCTGCGCGCCGTCGACGAGATCGACGGAGTAAAGATTGTATACGCGCGCTGTCCGTCCGCTCAGGGCGTCGGCATGGCGCTGTATAACCGCATGATACGCGCTGCGGCATTCGAGGTCATCGACCTGCCGCACAAACAGCTGATCGGGCTGACCGGACAGACCGGCTCGGGCAAGAGCGAGGTCGCCCGACTGCTGAAAGCGCACGGAATGTATATCGTCAGCGCAGATGAGGCGGCGCGGAAAGCCGTGGAGGACGACGCCGTCAGGCAAGCTCTCTGCGAAGCCTTCGGTAACGTACTGCTGCCCGACGGCAGCCTTGACCGCCGCAAAACGGCACAGATAGCTTTTTCATCCCCAGAGAACACCGCGAAGCTGAACGAGATCACCCATCCGAAGATAGCCCGACTGATGCTTGACGAGGCTGAGGCAGCGGACGCAGATACGGTCGTTTTCGACGCGTCGCAGCTCTTCGAATCCGGCGAGGACGCATACTGCGACGTTATCGTCAGCGTGATCGCCGACCGCGACATCCGCATAAAGAGGCTTACACAGCGCGACGGTCTGTCGGAAGAAGAGATCGCCCTGCGTATGGGCGTACAGCTCAGCGAGGCGTTCTTTAAAGAATTCTCCGACGATATAATAGATAATAACGGTACCTCAGAGCAGCTTGCCGAGAAGGTACAGGCGTTATATGAAAGGTTGGTGAACCGGTGAGCAGCAGATACGATCAAAGATACAGACACAGAGGCAGAGAGACAAAGGGACACGGCTGTCTCGGCTTCTTTTTGACCCTGATAATCGTGGGCTTGATAGTCGGCGGTATATTCTTCTTCATGACCGGCGACCGTATGGACGGCTTAAAGGGCAAGGTGTACTCCGTCTTCTATCCGCAGAAATACTCTGAGCAGGTATCGAGATACTCGTCCGAGTTCGGCGTGGAGGAGGCTCTGGTGTATTCTGTGATACGCACCGAGAGCGGCTTTCGCCCCGAGGTCGAGAGTCATGCCGGCGCGGTAGGGCTGATGCAGCTCATGCCTTCCACTTTCGACTGGCTGCAGGAGAAGTTAGACGGCTCGGTCGTCTATACCTCTGAGCAACTCAAGGATCCCGACACCAACATCAAATACGGCACGTATTTCCTCTCGATGCTCATGGATCGCTACGGCGGAGATATCAAGACCGTCGCCGCCGCCTATAACGCCGGCACGACCACGGTAGACGGCTGGCTGTCGGATACTACCTACTCGACCAACGGCACGACCCTCTCATACATCCCGTATGAAGAGACCGAGCACTATGCCGATAAGGTCATCAAGACCCGGGATATGTATAACAAGCTGTATTATCAGTCACAATAAATAAAAGGTTCAGATCGCCGCAGCACATACTGAGCTTTGCAGCGACAGAACCATACAGGAGGTAACACAATGAGCGATAACGCAAAAGAGCTTAGAGAAAAGCTCATGATGAAAGAACGCAAGGGAGCCGCCGACTTCACCCCCGAGGTGCTGGAGCAGGCCGACGCATTTTGCGAGGATTACAAAAAATTCCTCGATAACTCACGCACCGAGCGCGAGGCCGTAGCCTATGTAAAGGCTATGGCTGAGGAGAATGGCTTCGTCGAATACGACCCGAACAAAAGCTACAAGCCCGGCGACAGGGTCTATATAATCAACCGCGAGAAGGCGATCGGCTTGGCTGTAATCGGCAAAAACGGCACCGACAACGGCGTAAAGCTCGCCATCGCGCATATCGACTCGCCCCGTATCGACCTAAAGCCCAATCCGCTGTATCAGGACAACGGCATGGCGCTGTTCAAGACCCACTACTACGGCGGCATAAAGAAATACCAGTGGACGGCGATACCGCTCGCCATGCACGGCAGAGTCGTCAAGCTCGACGGCAGCACCGTGGATATCCGCATCGGCGACGATCCCGAGGACGAGTGCTTCCTTATCACCGACCTTCTCCCCCACCTCGACAAAGAGATGGCGACCAAGACCATGTCCAAGGCGTTCACCGGCGAGGATCTCAACATCCTCGTAGGCTCGCGTCCCTATGACGGCAGCGACGAGAAGGACCTCATCGCCCTGAACGTGATGAAGATACTCAACGACCGCTACGGCATATGCGAGAGCGACTTCCTCTCTGCGGAGCTGAACTTCTGCCCCGCGTTCAAGACTCGCGACGTCGGCTTCGACCGCTCGATGATAGGCGGCTACGGTCACGACGACCGCTGCTGCGCTTATCCGTCGGTAATGGCGGCGATCGACACCAAACTGCCCGAGTGCACCTGCATCACCTACCTCACCGATAAGGAAGAGACCGGCTCCGACGGCAACACCGGTATGCAGAGCGATTTTCTGCGCTACTTCATCTACGATCTGGCTAAGTCCGACGGCAACGAGGGCTACCGCGTGCTCTCCAAGTCAAAGTGCCTCTCTGCCGACGTCAACGCGGCATACGACCCCACCTTTGCCTCTGTATACGAGCCGAAGAACTGTTCCTTCATCAACGAGGGCGTGGTCATCAGCAAGTACACCGGCCACGGCGGCAAGTACGACACCTCCGACGCCTCTGCAGAGTTCATGGGCGAGATACGCGCAATGCTGGAGAAGAACGGCGTGAAATGGCAGATCGGCGAGCTGGGCAAGGTCGACATCGGCGGCGGCGGCACCATAGCAAAGTACGTCGCCAACATGAACGTCGATGTTGTCGATCTCGGCGTAGCCGTGCTGTGTATGCACGCTCCGTTCGAGGTCATCGGCAAGGCGGATATCTACATGGCGTACAAGGCGTTCTACGGTCTGTTCAACTAAGTGCATTTTCGATTACAATAACACTTAAAAAGCCTTCCCGATACAGGGAAGGCTTTGTTGTTATATCAAGGGCTCAGTCGTGCAGATACTCCTCCACGATGTAGCGCGGACGGCGCTTGCTCTCGAGGTATATCTTGCCGATGTACTCGCCGATGATGCCGATAGCCATCATCTGCAAACCTCCGATAGCCCAGATAGACACAGCGAGCGAAGCCCAGCCGGTCTGCGTTGCGCCCGTAAAGAAGCGGATCAGCGTATATATCAGCATGATGATGCTGACGAGGAAGATGATCATGCCGAGCCTTGTGATCAGCTTTATCGGCTTTGTGGAAAGGGATGTGATGCCCTCCCACGCGAGCGCGAGCATCTTCTTGAGCGGATACTTGCTTTCGCCGGCGAGGCGCTCGGAGCGCTCGTAGGTGACGATATCGCTCTTGAAGCCAACCATCGGCACCAGTCCGCGCAGGAAGAGGTTGGTCTCGCTGAACTCAGAGAACGCCTCCAGCGCTCTGCGGCTCATGAGACGGAAGTCGGCGTGGTTGAAGATTACCTTTGCGCCCATCTTGTCGAGCACCTTATAGTAGCCCTCGGCAGTGAAACGCTTGAAGAAGGTATCGGTCTCGCGCTTGGCGCGCACGCCGTAGACGACGTCACAGCCGTCCTCATAGCGTTTCACCATCTCGTCAAAGACCTCGATATCGTCTTGAAGGTCGGCGTCGATGGAGATCACCGCGTCAGCCTCGTCCTTTAGGGTCATCAGCCCGCACATCAAAGCGTTCTGGTGACCGCGGTTGCGGCTGAGCTTTATACCGGAGAAGATCCTATCCACCTGATGCAGCTCGGTGATGAGTTGCCATGTGTTGTCGCTGCTGCCGTCGTCGATGAACACGATGCGGCTGTCGCGGGAGATCAGCCCGCCGTCCATCATGGAGATCAGCTTTTCCCTGAGCTTGACGGCGCTGTCGGGCAGGACCTCTTCTTCATTGTAGCAGGGCACGGCTATATACAGCTTTGTCATGCTTTCACCTCGGTGTTCATGACCTGCCATACGGCGTCGCCGATAAGCGGCAGGTAGTATTTTGCGTATCCCAGAGCGGTGGGATGTATCGCGTCATAAACGGCGCCCGGTGTGGGAGCGCGGTAAGTGTATCGCTCGCGCATGAACAGGTCGTCGGTGTTCAGCTCGGTGCCGTGGAAGAGGTCGACCGAGGTGACTCCCCACTTTTCTGCGAGGGCAAGAGCTCTGTCGCCGTAGGCTTCCTCATTCTGCTGTTTGCCGAGCTTCATAT
>ONPE01000094.1 GCA_900319615.1 uncultured Eubacteriales bacterium | reverse complement strand
ATGGTGGTATCGGAGATCGGGGAGCAGTGGTCGCCGCAAACAGCGCCTGCAAGGCAAGCGGAGATGCCGATGATCTGCAGCTCGCCTGTCGGGAAGATGGACAGGACGATCGGGATCAGGATACCGAAGGTGCCCCACGAGGTACCTGTCGCGAAGGACAGCAGGCACGCTACGAGGAAGATGATAGCCGGCAGGAAGTTCTGCAGAGAAGCAGCGGCGCCGCTCATAACGTGAGCAACATAGTACTTTGCGCCCATCAGGGTGGTCATGTTCTTGAGCGCGGTAGCGAAGGTGAGGATAAGGATGGGGGGAACCATCGCGAAGAAGCCCTTGGGGATCTGCTTCATAGCCTCATCAAAGTTGACGATCTTGCGAATCATCAGGTATGCGATGGTGAATACCAGCGCGATAGCGCCTGCCCACGGCAGAGCTACGGTAGCGTCGGTGTCGCCGAAGGCGTCGATAAAGCTCGCGCCGTCGAGGATGCCGCCGTTATATACAAGCGCGAATACGGATATACCGATCAGCACGAGTACGGGGAGGATGAGGTCGATAACCTTGCCGCCCTGGTTGACGTCGTTGTCGATCTCCTCGGTCACCTTCTCGCCTGTTGTGTACAGGTCGTCCTTGTACATCGCGTTGTACTCATGCATAGCCATGGAGCCGTAGTCGAAGCCCATGACGCAGATAGCGATGATGAACACGAAGGTCAGCAGAGAATAGAAGTTGTAGGGTATAGCGTTGATGAAGAGCTTCAGGCCCTGACCGTCCTCGGCGTAAGATGCGACCGCCGCAGCCCATGAGGATACGGGAGCGATCATACATACGGGAGCCGCTGTAGCGTCGATCAGATAAGCGAGCTTGGCTCTGGATATCTTGTGTCCGTCGGTAACGGGACGCATGACGGAGCCGACCGTCAGACAGTTGAAATAGTCGTCGATAAAGATGAGCACGCCGAGCACGAAGGTAGCGAGCATAGCGCCTGTCCTCGACTTGATGTGCTGTGCAGCCCACTTGCCGAACGCCCTCGAGCCGCCCGCCTTGTTGATCAGAGCGACGATAACGCCCAGCTCTACAAGGAAGATGAAGATACCCGCGGTATCGCTCACGGCAGAGATAAGACCGTCGGAGGTGATGGCGTCCATAGCCGGCAGGAATTTGAAGTTAGAGTACATCAGACCGCCCACGACGATACCGATAGCGAGGGAAGAGTAGACCTCCTTGGTGATCAGCGCAAGTCCGATAGCGATGATCGGAGGCAGAAGCGCCCACGCCGTAGCCCTTACCGAGCCTTCGCCGCCGCAGGTCTCGCAGTCTGCGCCGTCTACGACGCCTGAACCGCCGCAGTCCTGACACTCTACCGTGCCCATAGAGCTGCCTGTGGTCGCAACATAGATCAGCAGACCGATGATAACGACAGCAACTACCGCAAGCACGATTTTCTTTGTTGTTGACATTGTTTTCTCTCCTTATTTATTTGGATTATGTCAGACAGCCCGGAGCATTTTTCTCCGGAAAAGCCGACAATATAAAAGCCGCAGAACGTGCCGCGGCTTTGAAAACAAGTTAAGTCGAATAGCACTCCGTTAGAAAACGACAGTATAACGCGTATTTCACGTTATCCCGGCAGATGTACATCGGGACATATACAAAAGCCTCGGCGGTATCCCCTTTCACCGGCGTATTCCCATACGTCGCTCCGGCTACTGATGAAGACCGCGCCTCTATTACACAAATGCTATTATAGCGCTATGTATATAAATTAGTCAACAGTTTTTTGCAGTTTTATCGTTTTTTCCTGCAAAACCGACATTTCATATCGCAAAAACACGCTCGATATGACCGTCCGCGAGGGGTAAGCTCTCTTCATCCCCCGCTCCCTCAAACGCCCTGTACGACACGAGCTCGTACTTCCTCTCACCGTCGTCATAGAAGCACGGGAAGCCGAAGAATGCCCTGAGCACCCTGTCGGCATACTCAACGGTATCCGTCGGTCTGATGATATAGTCCTCCGGGTCGGGCTGCATTTGATACTCCCCATCCCCCTGTGGTCTAGCTTTGTCCCACAGGCGGTCAAGATCATTTATCAGCCTGCCGATCATATCGGGAAGCAGGAGATTCACCTTGCCCATGAAGCTGAGCAGAGTTTCTTCCCTGTCGATATCGAAGCGCTCCTGCAAAAGGATGTCGCCGGTGTCGAAGCCCTCCTCGGTCTTGTGGATGGTGACGCCGCTCTGAGTCAGCCTGTCGAGTATCGCGAGCGGCATAGGCCATGCGCCGCGGCCGTAAGGCAGCAGCGAGGGATGGATGTTCACCATCCTCAGCCGTCTGTCGACGGGTATCTTATAATAGTACCCTGCCGATACCAGCAGCTCGCAGCCCGTGTCGACCAGCTCGTCGATATCCTCCCGGGTTATCCGCTTTGCAGTATGGGGGATACCCAGCTTGCTTGCAAGGGATAACGCCATGTGGTTGGTTTCAAACACGCCGTCGACCTCGCAGGTGAACAGCTTTATCATATCGGTTCGCCTCGCTAATGCCTCCATCGCGGGGTACATAAGATCGAATCCGCAAAACGCAGTTTTCATATCAATCACCATCACTATTCTATCACGCATCATACCGCCTGACAAGCGGTATATAAATGATATTGCATTTTCATGAAAAAAGGATTATAATAGATAATGGAAAAATTTGCGGATAATGATCCGCATTATATTAGGAGTGAACACCCATGTGCAAAGAGTGTGAAAAGAAGACGTTTTACATCACCACCCCGATATACTACCCCTCGGGCAATCCCCATATCGGGCATACCTACACCACCGTAGCGTGCGACTCCATCGCGCGGTACAAGCGTATGCAGGGCTACGATGTGATGTTCCTGACCGGCACCGACGAGCACGGTCAGAAGATAGAGCAAAAGGCAAAGGAGCAGGGCGTGACCCCCAAGCAGTATGTCGACGAGATCGTCGCGATCTTCAAGAAGCTGTGGGAGTACATGAACATCAACTACGACCGCTACATCCGCACCACCGACGACTATCACGTAGAATCGGTACAGAAGATATTCAAAGCCCTCTATGACAAGGGCTATATCTATAAGGGCGAGTACAAGGGCAAGTACTGCACACCGTGCGAGAGCTTCTGGACAGAGTCGCAGCTTGTGGACGGCAAATGCCCCGACTGCGGCAGAGAGGTCATCGAAGCCGCCGAGGAAGCCTACTTCATGAAGATGGCTCCCTTTGCGGAGCGCATCGAAAAGCTGCTGACCGAGACCGACTATCTGCGTCCCAAGACACGCGCCGTCGAGCTGGTCAACAACTTCCTGCAGCCCTCCGTCGATGAAAACGGCAACAAGACCTACGGTCTGGAGGATCTGTGCGTATCGCGCACCTCGTTCAGCTGGGGCGTGCCGGTAACCTTCGATCCCGGTCATGTCGTCTACGTATGGATAGACGCTCTCTCAAACTACATCACCGCGCTGGGCTATGAGAACGGCGCCTTTGACGACTACAAGACCTACTGGCCGGCTGACGTCCACATGGTCGCCAAGGATATCATGCGCTTCCACGCTATCATCTGGCCGGCGATGCTGATGGGTCTGGAGCAGCCGCTGCCCAAGCACCTCGCCGTGCACGGCTGGATCACCTTCAACGGTCAGAAGATGTCCAAGTCGCTGGGCAACGTCGTCGACCCCTTCATCCTCGGCGAGCGCTACGGCGTAGACGCCATACGCTATCACATCATGCGCGAGATGGCTCTCGGCGCCGACAGCTCGTTCTCCAACGAGATCATGATAAACCGCATCAACACCGACCTCGCGAACGGTCTGGGCAACCTCGTATCCAGAACCGTCGCCATGATCGACAAATACTTCGGCGGCACCCTGCCCGCAGAGCGTGAGGAAGGCGACTTTGACGCCGACCTTATCGCAGTTGCGACCGCCCTTAAAGCAAAGGTCGACAACTATGTCGAGAACACCCAGCTTAATCTCGCTCTCGAAGAGATCTTCAAGCTCGTATCCAGAGCCAACAAATATATCGACGAGACCACCCCGTGGATACTCGGCAAGGATGAGAGCAAAAAGGCACGCCTTGCGACCGTGCTGTACAACCTGCTCGAGAGCATCCGCATAGCCTCCACCCTGCTCTCAGCCTTCATGCCCGGCACGATGCCCAAGGTCTTTGAGCAGATAGGCGCCGTCGACTGCGCGACATATGAGAACGCCGATAAGTTCGGCGTGCTGCCCCTTGACGTCACCGTAAAGCGCGGTGAAGCCCTCTTCCCCCGTATCGACGTAGAGAAGGAGATCGAGGAGCTCAACACCATCATCAAGAACAATGAGCCCAAGCCCGAGCCTGCCTTTGAGCTGCCCGAGCACAAGGCAGAGATAGCCTTCGACGACTTCGAGAAGGTCGAGCTGAGGGTCGCGAAAGTCCTCGCCTGCGAAAAGGTCAAGAAGTCCAAGAAGCTGCTGAAATTCACCCTGGACGACGGTGAGGGCGAGCGTATCATCCTCTCCGGCATCGCGGAGTACTACGACCCCGAGGAGCTCGTCGGCAAGAACATCGCCTATGTCGCTAACCTCGCGCCCAGAAAGATGATGGGTATCGAGAGCCGCGGTATGATCCTCTCCGCAGAGAGCGGCGACGGTCTGAAGGTCGTCACCATCGACGACTCCATCCTCCCCGGAGGATCCCTGGTATAATAAATAATCGTAGGGTACGGCGCTTGTGACGTACCGCATGACAAAAGCGTTTCATTCCTGTCGTTCTTTTCAGACAGCAGGAACGCCCGTCAGTCTGCGGTACGTCATAAATACCGTACCCTACCGTGCCCTATGAAAGGTATCCTATGAATCTGCACAACATCTTTGACGCGCACGCGCACTATGACGACCGCTGGTTCGACGAGGATCGGGCCGATCTTTTATCATCTATGCCCCAAAACGGCGTTGCCTACATCGTCAACGCCTCGGTCGATCTTGCCACCGCGAAAACAGCGATAGAATACGCTGAAAAATACCCCTTTATGTACGCCTGCGCCGGTATCCATCCCGAGAACTTAGAAGGCTTGCCAGATGATTATCTCGAGCGTTTAAAAGAGCTGATAAAGCACCCGAAGGTGGTCGCTCTCGGCGAGATCGGGCTCGACTATCACTGGGATATACCGCGCGATCTGCAAAACCGCGTGTTTGAAGAACAGCTGATACTCGCGCGCGAGCTGGACGTACCTGTGGTCATCCACGACCGCGAGGCTCACGGCGACACGATGGAGCTGCTGCGCAAATATCACCCCAAGGGGCTGATGCACTGCTTCTCGGGCTCTGTCGAGATGCTCAAAGAGGTGATGAAGCTCGGCATGAGCATCTCTCTCGGCGGCACCGTCACCTTCAAGAACGCCCGCGTGCCCGTAGAGGTCGCCGCCGCCGTGCCGCTCGACAGGCTCCTGCTCGAGACCGACGCGCCTTATCTCTCCCCCGTCCCCTATCGCGGCAAGCGCAACGACAGCACGCGCATAGCATACACCGCGGTGAAGATAGCCGAGATCAGGGGCATGGACACGCAAGAGCTTATTGATATCACCACCGAGAACGCCAAGCGGCTGTACGGCATCTGCTGAAAAACCGCATAAACAGTGAGCGCACCGCTCTGTCAACACCGCTTTTGACAGGTGGTGCTTGCTTTTAGCAAATAGCCGCCGTATGATGGAGTCAGCCCAAACGGAAAGGAATGATATGGATGGCTGAATTTGGAGAGAACATCAGAAGAGCTAGAGAAGAGCTGGG
>ONPE01000190.1 GCA_900319615.1 uncultured Eubacteriales bacterium | reverse complement strand
TGTGGGATTGGGCACGTGTGCCTTTATCTTTTCCGGCTAACAGTTAGATATACTTTTCTGAAAGGCGAATAAAGACGCGCGCGTCCTCGCAATGACTGCCGGTCTTTATCGACAAGCTACGGGGGATGTCGCATTAAGACATCCCCTTTTTTATGGATCATGTTGAGCAATATATGTTATTGTGTTTTACCGGATAATAGTATATAATCCTATTTATAAAGGACAGACAGGAGTTGTTTGACATGAAATATATCCGAAAAGCGATAGCCTGTTTAACTGCGGCGGCTGTGTTGCTGCTGTGCGGCTGCGGAGCTGTTGATCCAAATAATTTTTTCGGCAGCGCACAAGATAATGCACCTCAGAAGCACAAGGTGATAATAGATACGGATACAGGCTCCGACGACGCTGCCGCGCTTATACTTGCGGCTTCGAGCGATAAGCTCGATATCCTCGGCGTGACCGTGCTGTACGGTAATGTTCCGACGGACAATGCCGCCGATAACGCGCTGATGACGCTGGAGGTCTGCAACGTCAAGGTGCCCGTTTACATCGGAGCCGACAAGCCTCTTAAAAAAGAACGCAAAGAGATGGTCAGCGTCCACGGTTCGGACGGTATGGGGGATCAGGATCTGATCCATCCCCATAGCAGCGCCGAGAAAGGCGACGCCGTAGACTTTATCCTTGATACGATCAAATCAGACCCCGGGAATGTAGAGATCATAGCGTTGGGTCCGCTCACAAATATCGCTCTCGCCTTGAAGAAGGATCCCGATACGATGAAGCTCTGCAAGCGTATATGGGTCATGGGGACGCCGGGCTTCGGAGACGGCAACGCTACCCCCGTGGCGGAGTTCAACGTTTACAGCGACGCCGAGGCATACGATGCCGTCCTGCGCGCCGAGCTCCCGATGACGGTCTTGGGCTTCGATATGGCGGCGACAGAAGAAGCGAGGCTCACCAAGGACGACATGGAAATATTGGCTCTCGGGAACGAAAAGGGAGTATTTATGAGCAAGGCTTTCTCAAAGCTCTTTGCTTTTAATCAGGAATCGGGGCAAAATATGACTCTGCCCGATCCGATGGCTGTAGCCTGCCTGATCTGGCCCGATGTAGTGCTCGAAACAAAGGCTTGCTACGGCGAAGTCTGCACCGACGATGACGACACCTACGGACAGGTCATCCTGTACCAAAAGGGTGTTGTGTACGAGGCGATGCCTGAGATCGGCTCATACAATCTTGACGTCGTCACAAAGATCGACGCCGATCTCTTCAAGTACAATTTTATGTCGGTGATGACCGATTGATACCGATACTTACAAAGCGGCTGTAACCGCCGCTGATGACTTACTGCAACCCCATCCGAGGAGGAATATATGAAGATAAAGCAACTGATCGTTATACTCGCGCTGATCGCCCTGCTCCTTACAGGATGCAGCAGGCAGAGCACGACATCCGCAAACGACACGGCAGGAACACAAGGCTCAGAAGCTGTCGGCGCGACCTCCGCACCTACCGCAAATCCTACCGAAGCCGAAACAGCCGCTCCGACGATAGCTCCGGCTAACGTCGACCCGGACGCGACCTATGAATATGAGGTGCGCGAGATATGGACGGAGAACAACGGCAACCGCATCTACGGCGAGGCGTATATCCCGATCACCGACGGCAGATCGCCGCTGATCCTGTTCTCGCATGGCTTGGGCTCCAATCACGAGTCGGGCGAGTCCTACGCGAAGAAGGTAGCTCCGAGGGGCTTTGCCGTCTATACATGGGATTTCCCCGGCGGCAGCAGCGCCAATAACGAGAACCGCAGCGACGGCAATAACCTTGAGATGTCGGTCATGACCGAGGCTTCCGACCTCGACGCGATCATCGAGACGGCAAAGACATGGGACTTTGTCGATACCGACCGCATTTTCCTCGCGGGCGGCAGTCAGGGCGGCTTGGTGACCGCCATCGGCGGCGTGCGCCACGAGGACGAGGTCGCGGGACTGATCCTGCTTTATCCGGCGTTCGGCATGGCTATGCTGGGCGACCGTTACAGCGACGATATGCCCGACGAGATACAGATCAGCTCCATGACCGTCGGCAAGCCGTTTTTCAAGGATCTGATCGGCTATGACGTCCGCGATGAGATACCGAACTTCGATAAGCCGGTCATCATCATCCAGGGCAGCGAAGATAACCTCGTGTTACCGAGCGTTTCGCGCGAGGCGGCTGATCTCTACCCCGACTGCGAGTATAAGCTCATCGAAGGCGCAGGTCACGGCTTCTCGGGAGAGGAACACGATATCGCCACCGAATATGCTCTTGACTTTTTGTTCAGGCATATTTGAGCTGCTTGTTGCAGGTATAAGCAGTATGGCAAAAGCTCTGTTTCGGTCAGCGGTTTTGATCATATGATCGTTGATCGCATCATAGATCAGTATAAGTAATAAAAAATACCGCGGCAGGCGCTAAACCTTCCGCGGTATTTTGTTTCGGGTGCGAAAACAAACCTGAACCGAGCTGCGTCGGGTTCGTCTTCGCGAGTTTTGGTTCTATCAATACAAGAAGATTTTTTGAAAAAAGTCCCGGCGACTTGAACTGCAAAATCATTTTGATGCTTTAGCAGTTTTCAATGAAGCGATCAAGATACGTTTAATTTCTAAGCAGTCATTGATCAGCGATTGCCAGAGCTTTTCATCCGGATAATCAGATAGGAATAAAAGATTCAACCAATACTCTGTTTCAGCGGTTTCTTTCAGCGCGATCCGCATTTTCGAGATAAATCCGCCTGACTGACACCATAAGCGGCTTCATTCGCGTTTGCGCCGATGGATGTACCGCTTCGTATGATTTGTTTGGAGATGACGCTTTCCTTTTTCTCTTCGGAAAGGTATTGATATAGCTTTATGATCCGGGCTGCAAAATGCAGGGATTTTTCAAGCAGAGGGTTTTCTTCTATAGCCTTTATCTTTTCCTTTTTAATGAATAAAGAATAGTGAATAATGAATAACGAATAATACACCAGAAACGCCGGAAAGGTTTATCTGATTATAAATTATTCACTATTCATTATTCACTATTCATTGAGCCTCACGTCAGTGAGGCGGTTCTGGTGGGCCATCAGTAAGTTATATTAGGTGACAGAAGGTTGCCTCGCCTTGGGAGCGACACCGCGTGACATAAGTCTGATCTACGCTCTCCCTCAAAACAGTCCACAGGACTGTTTTGACCTTCGAG
>ONPE01000086.1 GCA_900319615.1 uncultured Eubacteriales bacterium | reverse complement strand
TGACCGCTCAGAGGGCACGGTCGGTCGCTTTATCACAACGCTGTGATCGCTGACACGTCAGAAAATCGCAAACAAAACAGTATGGTGTACTAAAAGACTAAAAGACTAAAAAGCCGCCCTATACAGAGCGGCTTTGAGGATTTACGGATAGATCAGATCTCTTCACAGACAGCCTTGAGGCCGGCGGGCAAATCGGCTTCGTTGGAAGATACCAGCAGGGTGATGTTAGCGCCGCTCTCGTCGCTGAGCGCGTTCAGAGCAGTAACGAAAGCCTCGATACCCTCTACGCCCTGGGGAGCGATCTTGAAAGTAGAGTCTACAAAGATATCGGTAACGTCGTAGTTACCTGCGCAAATGCCGCTGATAAAGCCGAGAAGCATATCGTAGCCCTTGATGCCGTAGATGTTTGTGTCGACCAGACGAGCCTTGTGTGTGACGTCGTAGGTCAGACCTGCGCCCTTTTCGATAACGACAACGTTACCGCTGGACTTAGCTACTGCCTCATTTGCGAGCTGGATGAGCTTTTTGGTCTTGCCGGAGCCTTTTTTACCAATAATTAATGTAACCATTTGTACATTCCTCCTGTGTTTTGTATCAATCTGTTGAACAGAATAATTACTTTAATCTTGCCTCAAGATCAGCCTTGAGGTCTTCATATCCGGGCTTGCCGAGCAGGGCGAACATATTCTTCTTGTAGCTCTCGACGCCGGGCTGGTTGAAGGGATTGACGCCGAGCAGATAGCCGGAGATAGCGCACGCCTTCTCGAAGAAATAGATGAGATAACCGAGGTTGTATTCATCCATCGCGTCGACGTTAAGGATGATGTTGGGTACGCCGCCGTCGGTGTGAGCGAGCACGGTACCCTCGAACGCCTTACGATTGACGAACTGCATGGTCTTGCCGGAGAGGAAGTTCAGACCGTCGAGGTTTTCGGGATCGGTGCCGATCGTGACCTCGCGCTGTATCTTATCAAAGAGAACGACGGTCTCGAAGATGTCGCGGCTGCCGTCCTGGATGTACTGACCCATGGAGTGGAGGTCGGTTGAGAAGATGACAGAAGCCGGGAAGATGCCCTTCAAATCCTTGCCCTCGGATTCGCCGAAGAGCTGCTTGAACCACTCGTTCATCATGACGAACGCGGGCTCGTAGCTGACCAGCAATTCGATCGTCTTGCCCTTGCGGTACAAAAGGTTGCGGATCGCGGCGTACTTGTAGCAATCGTTAGTGTTGAGGTCGGAGTTATCGAAGTCGTCCTGAGCAGCCTTTGCGCCGTTCATAAGGGCGTCGATATCCGCACCGGATACAGCGATCGGCAGCAGACCGACAGCGGTGAGTACGGAATAACGGCCGCCGACGTCGTCGGGAACGACGAAGGTCTCGTAGCCCTCGCGGTCGGCAAGCGCCTTGAGAGTGCCGCGCGCCTTATCGGTGGTACAGAAGATATGATCCTTTGCGCCATCCTTGCCGTACTTCTTCTCGAGCAGGTCGCGGAATACGCGGAACGCGATAGCGGGCTCGGTGGTGGTACCGGACTTGGAGATCATATTGATAGAGACATCCTTGCCCTCGCAGATCTCGATAAGCTCAGCCAGCGAATTGGAGCTGATAGAATTACCGATGTAATAGATCTTGGGGGTGTCCTTACAGATATCGTTGTAGTTCGGGGACTTGATGAAATCTATAGCAGCGCGTGCGCCGAGATAGGAGCCGCCGATACCGATAACGACAAATATATCGGAATTGGACTGAATCTTTTTCGCAGCCGCTTTGATGCGTGCGAACTCTTCTTTGTCATAGTTTGTAGGCAGGTCAAGCCAGCCGATGAAGTCGTTACCCAGACCGGTACGCATAAAATACCCTCCTTTAAATTCAGAAAAAGAATAATACATATTCTTCCTCATATTAATAACTGCATTATACTATATTTTCGCCGTTAATGCAACATAATTTCTAAGATTTTAAGAATAAAGTCAATACTTTACGAAGGGATGTTCACGCAGCACAAGATATTGTTACGGCTTTATAAGCGACGACCAGAGTATACCGAGCACCGCGAAGAACGATTTTTTCTCGACGTCCTCGGATGCGGTTATATCGAAAGAAGCTGCCTCTTCCCCGTTAAGATTGTAGCTGAGTCTGCCGACGACGTCGCCCTTATGTACGGGTGCAGGGAGGCTCTCGGGCATATCGACAAGCTGCTCTATCCCCTCTCCCTCACCCTTAGGCACGGTCAGGACGGCTTTATCCCCGCACTCAACTTCTACGCTGTCTGACATACCGCCGTCGACCGCTGCGGGCTCCAAGGTATCGGACAAGCTGAGCTCGCGGCTCTCGAAATTTGCGAAGCCGTAGTCCAGCAGCGTTGCCGCGTCCTTGAAGCGCTGCTTGCCGCTTTCGGCTCCGAGGACGACAGCTATCAGGCTGAGGCCGTTCCTCTGTGCTGTCGCGCTGATGCAGGAGCCGGCTTCGCCCGTGGTGCCGGTCTTGAGCCCCGTTATACCGTCGTAGGAGCGCAGGAGCTTATTTGTGTTGACTATCTGGGTCGCGCCGTCGCGGAGGCTGTCGAGCCAGATGCCGGTATAGTCGAAGATCTCCTCGTGCTTCATGAGTTCGCGCGACATAAGAGCGACGTCGTATGCCGAAGTGATGTGCCCCTCCTCATCCAGACCGTTGCAATTCTTGAAGGCGGTGTCGGTCATGCCGAGGCTCTTTGCCTTGTCGTTCATCGCCGCTACAAAATCATCCTCGCTGCCGCTGACGAACTCGGCGAGCGCTACAGCCGCGTCGTTGGCGGATGCAACGGCGGTAGCCTTTATCATGTCGTCGACGGTCATCTGCTCGCCCTCTTCGAGCCAGATATCCGAGCCGCCCATCGAAGCCGCGTGCGCGGACGCGGTCACGACGTCGTCCATGTGTATCTTCCCGCTGTCGAGAGCCTCCATAACAAGGGTAAGAGTCATGACCTTGGTGATGGAAGCGCAGGGTCGCTGATCGTGCGGATTTTTCTCATAGAGAATTTTACCCGATGAAGCGTCCATCAGAACCGCGCTCGGGGCGCTGATATCTTCTTCCGACAAGGCGGATACCGGGAGCATCGAAAAAAATGTCATCAACGCGCAGATAAATACAATCATTAATCTTTTCATAAAAAGCACCTCTCCCATTATGGATATGAGAGAGGCGACAGTATTATAACAGTGGGTAGTGGTTAGTGATTAGTGATTTTTGTTATTGTGTTTCTTCGAGCAGGCAAACGGCGGTCGCGGAAATGCCCTCGCCGGAGCCGGTGAAGCCGAGACCCTCTTCGGTGGTAGCCTTAACGCTCACGGCTGACTTTTTTAATCCGCAGGCTACGGCGATATTAGAGCGCATCTCGTCGATATAGGGCGCGAGCTTGGGCGCCTGAGCGCAGACGGTGCAGTCGATGTTGTGGGGCTTGAAGCCTGCCTGTTCGACCTCGCCTACTACCTCCCACAGCAGCTTCATACTGTCGGCGTCCTTATACTTCTCGTCCGTATCGGGGAACAGCTTGCCGATATCGCCCAGCGCAGCCGCGCCGAGCAGGGCGTCCATCACCGCGTGCAGGAGGACGTCGGCGTCGGAGTGGCCGTCGAGACCCTTTGAGTACGGGATCTCTACGCCGCCGAGAATCAGCGCTCTGCCTGCCTTTAATCTGTGAACGTCATAACCGTGTCCGATCCTCATAGAAATACGACCTTTCGTGTAATCGAATGTTTATTTTCTCTTGGAGAGAAGAGCCTCCGCTATCGTGATGTCTACCGGGGTAGTCAGCTTGATGTTGGAGTAGTTGCCGAGGACAGTGTGAACGGTCTCGCCCAAAGCCTCGACCATCGAGCAATCATCGGTGACGGAGATATTATTCTCCATCGCGTTTTTCAGCGCGCGCTTGTAGAGCTCCTTCTCGAATACCTGAGGAGTCTGCACAGCCCACATGGTAGAACGGTCGGGGGTGGATACGATCAAGCCGTTCTCGTCAACGATCTTGATGGTATCGGTCACCGGGGTCGCGAGAGTAGCCGCGCCCGATCTGTAGCCTTCCTCAAGCACGTTCTCTATCTGCACGGGGGTGATCATGACCCTCGCGCCGTCGTGGATGGCATAATGGGTCGCGCACCTGCTGCACGCCTTAACTCCCCTTGCGACGCTCTCCATACGGGTATTGCCGCCGGCTGTCACGGATGTGACCTTGCCGAAGTTGAAAGCGACCTTTGCGACGTCCTCGATATCCGTCGAACGCGCAACAACGACGATCTCGTCGATAAACTGGCAGTTCTGGAACGCCTTTATTGTATATTCAACGGCGGGACGACCTATGAGAGAGATAAGCTGCTTTGTCTGCTTATAGCCCATACGGGTCGAGTTGCCTGCCGCTACGATTATAGCAGAAGTGAATATCCCGTCCATAACTCAAACGCACTCCAATGCCTGCGCGATATCCTCGATGATATCGTCGGGATCCTCTATGCCTACCGAGAAGCGCACCATGTTGGGCGCGATGCCAGCGTCGACGAGCTGCTCGTCTGTGAGCTGGCGGTGAGTTGTGGATGCCGGATGCAGCACGCAGGTACGGGCGTCGGCTACGTGGATGACGATCTTGGCGAGCTTCAAGCCCTCCATAAAGCGTACCGCGCCTTCCTTACCGCCCTTGATGCAGATGGAGATAACGCCGCAGGTGCCCTTGGGCATATACTTCTGAGCGAGCTCATAGTAGGGGTTGGATTCGAGACCGGGGAAGTTGACCGACTCTACCTTGTCGTGACCCTCAAGATACTTTGCGACCTTGAGAGCGTTGGCGCAGTGGCGCTCCATACGCAGAGCCAGAGTATCCAGGCCTAAGTTGAGGAGGAAGGCATTCTGCGGAGACTGCTGACAGCCCAGATCGCGCATGAGGTGGGTGCAGCACTTGGTGATATATGCAGCCTTGCCGAACTGCTCGGTGTAAACAACGCCGTGGTAGGTCTCGTCGGGGGTGGTGAGCATGGGATAATCGCCCTGAGTCCAGTCGAAGTTGCCGGAATCGACCACAACGCCGCCTAAAGCGACAGCATGACCGTCCATGTACTTGGAGGTGGAATGGACGACTATATCAGCGCCCCACTCGAAGGGACGGCAGTTGACGGGAGTTGCGAAGGTGTTATCGACGATCAGCGGGCAGCGGTGAGCGTGCGCTGCGTTCGCGAACAGCTCGATGTCGATGACGTCGAGAGACGGATTTGTGACTGTCTCTACGAACACAGCCTTAGTATTGGGCTTGAAGAATTTTTCAAGCTCGTCTGCGGTGGAAGTCGGGCTGACGAAGTCGAAGTCGATACCCAGATCGCGCAGAGTCTTGTTGAACAGGTTGAAGGTGCCGCCGTAGATAGCAGCCGAGGCTATCACGTGGTCGCCTGCCTTGCAGATATTGGTGATGCTTATAAGCGAAGCCGCCTGACCCGATGCCGTGAGCATAGCGCCTACGCCGCCCTCGAGAGCCGCGATCTTCTTGGCTACGGTATCGAGCGTGGGATTTGCGAGACGGGTGTAGAAGAAGCCGGCTTCTTCAAGGTCGAAGAGCTTGCCCATGGTCTCGGCGCTGTCGTAAGCGAAGGTGGTGCTCTGCACTATCGGGAGCACTCTGGGCTCGCTGTTCTTAGGCTCATAGCCTGCCTGTACGCATAAAGTGTCGATTTTCATATATTTGATCCTCCGTAATTAATTAATAGGTTGAGCTTGCCGCAGCCCCGACACGCGTGTCAAGGGCTTCGCAACGACTTTTAAAATAATCCTTTTATCCAGCTTGTAAGAGCGTCGGTGCCGAATACCGCGAGAGCGATAAGCGCGAAGAACACGAGAGCTGTGATCACCTTGATGGTGGTACGCAGAGCCGGGTTCATCTGCTCAGCCGACTTATCGACGTTTCTCAGATGCTCTATCCACGCCTCGATCTCCTCCATATGGGGCTCGATCTCGTTATCGAGGGTCTCGACGGAGCCGAGCAGCTGCGACGCCTTGGGCAGCGCCGAGAACGGCACCAGTATGCTGATATTTGAGAGCTTTACGTCGTAGCCGGTCACGATCTCGTTCGCGACGCCCTGAGGCTGGACGTTCTGCTCAAGATACGGGATATCCTCGGTGCTGAGCAGCCCCGTTATCATGGCGCGCTCGGTACCGCCTGCCACGCAGAGGCGCACGGGCTCGTTGATATCGGTGATCTCTTTGAGCTTATGCTTGCAGCCGTCGAACGGCAAAGTCTCTTCAAAGCAAAGCCGCTTGCAGGTTTTACAGTATTTCACATACATCTCCCCTTTTATCGTAAATAATATAATAACACAAGACGATCGGTATTTCAAGACTTTTGACGCAAGCGAAACAAATAATAATCTTCCCCGATGCAAGTACTAAACACTTTATCCTCGCTTTGCTCAGGCGGGTTATCAGACTAAGAGGAAAAAGCCTCCCCTTTGGCACTTTTGCGGCAAGAGGCGGGGAATTATCCGTTTTTAAACGGTTGAGATTGCCACGGGGCGCATTATAGATTGTCATTGCGAGGAGGAACATGGTTCCGACGTGGCAATCTCAACCTTAACCTTTGCGCCCCTCGCAATGACTGATTAATAAAATGAAAACTCCCAAAAGCAATACCTTTGGGAGTGTGATATATTAACCTGTAAATCATTATACGTCTTGATTATCTTTTTCGGTCGGATACAGCGATTGATTCAACAGTCGATCAGCGTCTGTCTTTGCCGAGCTCCTTGTAATAGCGATCTTTCACCGCATACATCATCATATCCGATTCTCTCAACATATCGTCGACCGACTTGGAGCCGTCGTCGCAATAGCTGAAACCTACGGCGCAGTTGTACTCTGTCTTGCCGACGTTGTTCTCGATGCGCCTGATAAGCTCCGTCAGCTCATCCTGCAGGGTTTTGCGGCAAAGGATGATGAACTCGTCTCCGCCTACCCTGTAGCAGAACTGTCTGCTCCTCAGCGCGCGGTGAAAGCACAGCGCCAGAGTTACCAGAGCTTCATCTCCTGCGGCGTGACCCTGAGTATCGTTGAGGTCTTTAAGCCCGTTCATATCTATAGATACAAGCGCGGTGATCTCCTCGGGATTCTCGCAGATATCGGCGTGATAGGCGTGCCGGTTGAGCAGCCCTGTGAGCGAATCCTTCTTCGTCTGCTGCAATATCTCGAAAACATAGTACGCGAACAGCGCGATACCTATCGTAGAGCAGAATATCTTGGAAAAGTCGCCTTTGAAGACGAACGGGAGCACCAGATCGGCGAACAGCGCGAAGCTGAGGAAGGATATCGGGATGATCTCCATCCATGTCTTGTTGCTCCTCATTACGAGCAGAAAGACAAGTGCCGCGCAGTACACACCCGCAACAATGAAGGGCAGATAGCCCAGCACTCCGCGTGTGAAGCTGCCGTCCTCCTCCACCCTGAATACGATACCGGTAAATATCGAGGCGAAATCTACCGCCGTAAGGATTATCGCAGGGATAAATATATACCAGGTCTGTCTTTTGACCAGCGTGAAGATGATCTGCGAGATTATGAACGGAGTCGCGCTGTAACGTATCGCCATCAGGATACCTCGCAGGAGCATGCGATCGGGTGAATGAGCGGCATACTCGAACTCCGTGAATACGACGATAGAAAGCAAAAACACGCCGACGATCAGGATATACATACGCCGGATGGTTTTTTTATCTAAAAATACCGTGATGCTGAGCGCTATCGCAAACGCCGCCAAAACCAGCAGCAGCGGCCAGTTCTGCAGCAAATACTCTTTTATCATGGGACATCCTCTCATTATAACTTGTCAATTTGATCTTTTGCGGTTTGACTTGAGCCTTTATACTAAACTCAGACTAAAAAGACTGACAATCAATCGAGTCAAATTATTCAAGTTTAGTATCAGACGCCCATATATAACAGGACTGTTTATATCTAAATGTAACATAAAATGTCGCTGATTGCAAGCGATTTATGTATTATAGGCATATCGCACAATTCGATGTGCGAGTATTGCGGCTGAATATGTAATTTCAGCTATACTCTAGAGCTCAGTAAAAGA
>ONPE01000222.1 GCA_900319615.1 uncultured Eubacteriales bacterium | reverse complement strand
AGAAGATCACCGATATGTTCACTAAGGTCGAGCAGAGCGCCTTTGATAAAGGTCATGTCATCATCAAAAAGGGCAAGAAGGTATACCATAAAGCGACACTTGTGTCCTGATACACCATATCTCGACGTTTGATTTTGTCGGCTGCTTTATTTATCGCGGTGTTGGTTATGGCTCCGACCGCTGATACATTAAAGTGTGAAAAACGACAAAAGGCATAAAAGGTGAGCGATTACGGTTTAATCATTATTCGGGTGCGGGTGTCCCGCCCTAAACCATTCACCATTATCCATTCACTATTCACCAAATAACAGTAACCAATCGGATAATTCCGATAAAGAAATAAAAGGAGTGCAGAACATGAAAAAATTTTTTAGCGAGTTTAAAGAATTTGTAATGCGCGGTAACGTGATGGATCTTGCCGTCGGCGTTATCATCGGCGGCGCGTTCAGCGCGATCGTCACATCCCTGACCGACGACATCATCTCTCCGCTGCTCGGACTTATCGGCGGAATGGATTTCTCCGATTTAGTCATTCAGATCGGCGATGTTCAGGTTCGTTACGGCGCGTTCATCACAGCTATCATCAACTTCCTGATCATGGCGCTGGTCATCTTCCTTATGGTCAAGGCTATCAACAAGGCTATGTCCATCGGCAAGAAGAAGGAAGAGGAAGCAGCCCCCACCACCAAGAAGTGCCCCCACTGCTGCGAAGAGGTCAACATCAACGCTACCAAGTGCCCCCATTGCACCGGCGACATCCCCGCAGAATGAGGCGTGCCTCTTTATACACCATACTGTTTTGTTTGATGGTTCCTGATGTTTAATAGATCACAACGCTGTGATTTTTGACATACGGCTGTCTTTGTAAAGTGATACTTACAGAAAATGAGCTCCCGAGCGATCGGGAGCTTTTTTGTGTCCGGATGTATGGATTGTTAATGCACAAAAAACAGCCGCATCATTCGACACGGCTGCTTGCGTAGTAGAGTGAATTGTCTGACTTTACCTCAAAACGCGGTGATATATGCGATTCGCAATATCAAGTGCATCTGCTTTCAAAATGATTTCAAACATAGCAGTGTAAATTATCTGACTTTACATCAAAACGCAGTGATCTATCTGACTTATGACTAAATCAAACATAACAGTATGGTGTACTAAAAGACGCCTCACATTTTGGTGGGGCAGGCGATGCTGAACATATCCAGCACGTTCTTGATGACCGACTTCGTCGCCTTGCACAAGCTGAGTCGAGCCTGCATAAGCGGCTCGTCGCCGCACTTGACGCGGCAGGCGTTGTAGAACTTGTGGAACAGCGTCGCAACGTTCGTGACGTACTTTGTCACCTTGGTGGGGTCGAGATCCTTTGCGGCGGCTGCGATCTCGCTGTCGAAGGCGGAGAGCAGATGGATCAGCTCCCTTTCCTCCGGAGCCGTCAGCAGACAGAGCTCCTCGTCGGTGCAGCTTCTCGCCTGTACGCCCTCAGCCTCGAGATTGCGCAGGATAGAGCAGATCCTCGCGTGAGCATACTGGACGTAGTAGACGGGATTCTGGCTGTCCTGCTGGATGGCAAGATCGAGGTCGAAGTCCATCTGAGTTCCTGCCTCGCGCGTGTTGAAGATGAAGCGTGCACTGTCTACGGGCACCTCGTCGAGCAGGTCGCGCAGCTGTATCGCCTTGCCGGTGCGCTTGCTCATGGTGACGACCTGACCGTCGCGCACGAGCTTGACAAGCTGCATGAGCAGTATTTCGAGGCTGTCGCCGTCGTATCCGATAGCGCTCATGGCGCCCTTCAGACGCATGACATGACCGTGATGGTCGGCTCCCCAGACGTCGATCAGCTTCTCAAAGCCGCGGTCGAACTTGTTCTTGTGGTAGGCGATGTCGGCGGCAAAGTAGGTCGGGTTGCCGTTCTGACGGATCAGGACATCGTCTTTTAATTCTAATTTGTCAATATAATCCTGAGTCTTGCCCTGAGAGAGCAGGATCTCGGTGCAAACTTCCTTGTTCTTATACCAGACGGCGCCGTCCTTCTCGTAGACCAGACCCTTGTCCCTGAGAACGTCCACGACAGCCTTTACCGCGCCGCTCTCATGCAGGGTGCTCTCCATGAACCAGTTGTCGAAGTGAATGCGGTACTTCTCCATATCCGTTTGCATACGGCTGATGTTCAGCGGCAGGGCGAAGTCGACAAGAGCCTGTCTGCGCTCTGCAGGGTCGGCATTGACGTATTTGTCGCCGAATTCATCGCGGAACTGCTCGGCGCGTTCGATGATATCAGCGCCCTGATAGCCGTCCTCCGGAAAAGCGACGCTCGCGTCGAATAACTGGAGATAACGTGCTTCTAAAGAAGAAGCAAATTTCTCGATCTGGTTGCCGGCGTCATTGACGTAGAACTCGCGGTATGCGTCGTAGCCCGCCTTCTGCATGACTGCGGCGAGGCAGTCGCCCAAAGCGCCGCCTCTGGCGTTGCCGAGATGCATCGGACCGGTCGGATTCGCGGAAACGAACTCGATCATGACCTTCTTGCCTCCGCCGAAGTCGCTCTCGCCGTAATGCTCGCCCTCGGTCTCGATCTCACGCAGAACAGCGGCAAAGTAGCTGTCGGAGAGGAAGAAGTTGATGAAGCCGGG